>JAQBYC010000227.1 GCA_027623205.1 Pseudomonadota bacterium
CCAAGAGCTACTGGGGGTGGTCGGGAGGGGGAGCGGGTGGGTAAGTCAACCTCGAAAATGGTCTAGCCTCCATAAGGCTGATGCTGCGAAGGCTGATGCGTTATTGTGTTTCTTCATAAACTTTCGGGACGGACTCCAAGCAATATTTCCTCTTGGGAACTGCTAATAGAGTAGCCGCCAGGATAGACTGACGGAGCCGAAGCGGGCATTGTCATCCTGGCCATCGAACTCCCGAGTACGCAGGACTTCGGTATAGGCAATCTTGAAACGCCTGTATTCGAAGGCGAGGCCGAAGGACAGATCGGCTACCCAGGGCTCTCTATCCACACTATGGCTGTCCTGCCAGGTATTGCCGTCGAGAAAGATGTTGTGGGCGACATAGCGCCCTTCGGCGCCCGCGAAGGCATAGAGACTCCAACCGTCCTCGAGCGGACCGTCATCCAGGGTCCGCATGCCCTTGATCAAATTGGGTGGTCCGAAATTATGGGGGATGTTGTAGCCGTAGCGCGCCGCGCCGCCCAAATTCAAATGGGTCAGCACATTGCCGATACTGCCGCCAATATGGGGCACTACGTCCATCTGCAGGTTGGTCGGAAATGCATCGTGGGGTCCGGTGCGGAATTTTCTTTCATACATCAGCAAAATGCCCGGTTCGTCCTTCAACTGGTTATGCCAACCGTCAAAGCGCTCGAACAAGCGGATATCGTGGATATAATCCTGGGTTTCCTTGGCATACGAATGGCGCCCGACAACGCCAAGGTCAAATTCAACGGAATCAAGCATTTCTTCGAAGCCGTTGGATCTAATGTCGGTCTTCGAATGCAGGGATACCGCGCCGTAGAGCCAGCCGGCATAAGGCCGGTCATCGAGGATCAGATCGGTCCGGCGCCGATCCGCCGGCGTGTACATTTCCTGGGCCAGTGCCAAACCCAGCCGGGTGTCGTCATTGTTATTCAGGCCAATCAATTTCAGCCGTTCCCGGAGCCAGTTTAGCTCTCGGGGCATATCCTTGGGCGGTGGAGATACCCAGGATAGACGAAGGCCATTGGTATAATGGCGGTCGGCGCCGTAGAACAGATCGTTTTCCAGTTGGAAGGTAATGGTGCCGTACTGAATTTTGGGATCGGCAGCCGTTTCAGCGAAGGCATTTGTCGCCGAATTGAACGACAGGCCGAAAATCAACCAACCGGTCAACGGGATGTGCCACTTCATTCGGCAGCACCGTGGCCTGGACATCCCTATAAGCAACCCCCTGTTTTGCGAATACCGCCTCCATCCCTGAAGGCGCAATATATAGTGCGATCAGGCAGCATTCAAACTATCCTCGGCTTGGGCCAATCCGTCGACAGTCGGGCGAAAGGAAATATGGCGTCCGAATCCCGACCCATAGGCGTCGTTCATGGATCGACCGGGCACCGCTTCCCCTGCTACTATAGCTTAAATCAATGGGTGACGAGGGGGCTTTGAAAGATGGATGTACGGGCAGCCGTGGCGCATAAGGCAGGCGCGCCGCTGAGCATCGAGACGGTGCAACTGGAAGGCCCGCGCGCGGGCGAATGCCTGGTGGAGATCAAGGCCAGCGGCGTTTGCCACACCGACGCCTTCACCTTGTCGGGCGATGATCCCGAAGGCATCTTCCCCGCCATCCTGGGCCATGAAGGGGCCGGCGTGGTGGTGGAGGTTGGCGCCGGCGTTACCTCGTTGGCGGCGGGCGACCATGTCATCCCGCTGTACACGCCGGAATGCCGGCAGTGCGATTTCTGCACGTCCGGCAAGACCAATCTGTGCGGCGCCATCCGCGAGACCCAGGGCCAGGGCCTGATGCCCGACGGCACCTCCCGTTTCAGCCTGGGAGGGGAGCAGGTATTTCACTACATGGGCACGTCTACGTTTGCGCAATATTCGGTGATCCCGGAAATTGCCCTGGCCAGGATCCGGCCCGACGCCCCCTTTGACAAGGTTTGTTACATCGGTTGCGGCGTGACCACGGGGATCGGCGCCGTGATCAACACGGCCAAGGTGGAAGCCGGCGCCAATGTGGTCGTGTTCGGCCTGGGTGGCATCGGCCTGAACGTATTGCAGGGCGCCCGCATGGTCGGGGCCAACATGATCATCGGCGTCGACACCAACCCGGGCAAGCGCGCCTTGGCGGAAAAATTCGGGATGACCCATTTCGTCAATCCCAACGACGTTGGCGGTGATCTTGTCGCCCATTTGGTTGAATTGACCAAAGGCGGGGCCGATTATTCCTTTGAATGCATCGGCAATGTGGAGATCATGCGCCAGGCGCTGGAATGCTGTCACAAGGGCTGGGGCGAAAGCATCATTATCGGCGTCGCCGGTGCAGGCCAGGAGATCAACACCCGGCCCTTCCAACTGGTGACCGGCCGGGTTTGGCGTGGCACCGCGTTCGGCGGCGCTAAAGGCCGCACGGACGTACCGAAAATCGTCGATTGGTACATGGATGGCAAGATCAACATCGACGATCTGATCACCCACACCATGCCGTTGGAACGGATCAACGATGCCTTTGGTCTGATGCATGCGGGCAAATCAATCCGCAGCGTGGTCACTTTCGGAGACTGATCCGGACCTACGCTATACCCACGGGGCGGCGGAAGCGATGGCACCTAGAGCGTGTCGTGATTAATCAGATTCGTTCTTCCCAGCAGCTTTGATTTGTGATTCCTTGTGCCAAT
>JAQBYC010000105.1 GCA_027623205.1 Pseudomonadota bacterium
AACAAGAATCCTTTAAAATGAATTTGGCAAGGATTTTTCGCTTACTCAATGAGTCGGAGTATAGTATAATTTAATCAAACACTTAGGTTGAAGCAGCGACCACAATTAAGCAAAATTTTCTCTACCGGTCCCTGTTGGCGTTGCCACGGCCCTCGGCTTTGGCCTCGATATCTGCCACCAGATCAATCCAGCCAATATGGCCATCCGGGCGACGGTAAACCACATTCAGATGGCCGTTACCACTGTTGCGGAACATCAATATGGGTTGTTCAGCCAGTTCCAGTTGCATAACCGCTTCGCCTACACTGCGGCGGTGAATATCCGAGGTATACTCCGCGACGATGACCGGCAGAAATTCTTGCGGTGCCTCTTCCGCCTCCGGTTCCTGCGCCAGGACATAATTTTGCGCCGATAATTGGTCCCGGTCCGGCCGCTCGTTGCCGTGATGGTCACGCAACCGTCTTTTGTAACGTCGCAGGCGCTTTTCCAGCCGCTCCGCCGCTTGATCAAAGGCCTGGTATATGTCTGCCGCCTCGGCACTGGCCTGGGCCTGAATACCGTGGCCTACATGTACCGAGCAATCCGCGCGATAACCTTGACCTTCCCGGCTGAATACCACGTGGGCGTCCATGGTGTCGGCAAAATACTTTGTCACACCGTTTTGAAGTCGTTCATCAACATGGCTTCGCAGGGCATCACCCACGTCGAGCTGCTTGCCTGAAACAAGGATTTGCATGACGTTCTACTCTAGCTGGTTTTAGATCAAATATGTCAACAGATATCGCCGGTTGACGCCATATCTTTCGCCTCCTGCCGCAGCAACAATTATCCGTCTCGGCAGCGAGCAGCGGGGAACATAGGGCCGGCATGGGAAGCTGTCAACCGATGGCGCGCGGTTCCATGCGCTTGGCCCGCCGGCGCTGTACCGAAGAGGGTATGCCCATGGCGACGCGGTATTTAGTTACCGTGCGCCGGGCAATATCAATGCCGGAAACCCGCAGAATATCAACCAGCTTGTCGTCGGAAAGAATGGTGGACGAGGCTTCGTTTTGGATCAATGCACGCAGCCGTTGCCGCACCGCCTCGGAAGAATGATTCTCGCCGCCGTCGGCCGCGGCAATGGCGGATGTGAAAAAATATTTCAATTCGAAGACCCCCCTGGGCGTGGCGATGTACTTGTTCGACGTGACCCGCGACACGGTGCTTTCGTGAACGCCCACGACATCGGCGATGGCGCGCAGGTTCAGGGGCCGCAATTCGGCCACCCCATGGGCCAGAAAACCATCCTGCTGGCGTACCAGTTCAGAGGCCACCGATAAAATGGTGCGTGCCCGTTGATCCAGAGCCTTGATCAGCCAGTTGGCCGATTGCAAGCATTCGGAGATATAGGCCTTGTCCTCTTTACGCCGGGCCGCCTCGTTGATCTCGGCGTAATATTGCCGGTTGAGCAGAAGGCGGGGCAGATTGTCGTTGTTCAGTTCAACGGTCCAACCGCCATCAGCCTTTTCCAACACGAAGACGTCCGGCACCACGGGCGCGGCGACCTCATAATCGAAGGCCAGGCCAGGTTTTGGATTAAGCGCCTTCAATTCGGCGATCATTTCTTCGGCATCTTCACGGCCAACGCCGCAGACCTGGCAGATTTCAGGTACATCTATGGAAACCAGCAGATGCAGATTTTGCACCAGAGCTGCCATGGCCGGGTCGTAGCGATTTTTGTCCTGCAACTGCAGGGCCAGGCATTCACCCAGATTGCGGGCGAAAACACCGGATGGATCCAACCGTTGCAACTGCGCCAGCACGTCATCGACCAGGACGACGTCACAACCCAGCTGGTCGGCAATTGCGGCGCTCGTTTCCCTCAAATAGCCGGCATCATCCAGATTCTCGATTAGCTCCCGCCCGATAAGCAGTTGCGCCGGTTTCACAAACAGCACGTTCATCTGCAGCAGCAGATGGTCCTTCAGGCTGATTTCGCTGCTAAGCACCTGTTCCAGCGTCACCGTGCTGGATTCACCCCCGCCCAGGCCCGTGCTGGCGCCCGACCAATCGCCAACTTCATAGCCTTCGCCCGGCGTACTGCTGACTTCCCCGGCCGGCGCATCAGCCAAACTGTCATTGTTGTCGACATTGTCGTAATCCGAATCCAGCGGTCCGTCCGCACCCTCCAGACCATTTGTGCCGGGCAAAGAGACGCCGTCCAGCTCCATCGCCGCGGGGTCGCCGAGAACGCCTTCATCGCCGATGCCATCGCTGGCCGCGATCGCTTCGCTAAGGCTATCAACCTGCGGGTCAGCAGACAGATTGCCCTCGTCGGCCGCGGCTGGCTCGTCCTGATCGGCCCGTTCAAGAAGGGGATTACGTTCCAATTCTTGTTCCACATACTGGCCTAATTCCAGGTTCGTCAATTGCAACAGGCGGATTGCCTGCTGCAACTGGGGCGTCATGACCAATGCCTGGGTCTGGCGAATATCCAGTCTGGGACCGATGGCCATGACGAAAAACCCTACAGCGAGAAACGCTCGCCGAGATACACTCGACGCACGTCGTCGTGACCCACCACCTCTGCCGGGGCGCCTGATGTGAGCACCCGCCCTTCGTGCAGAATGTAGGCGCGGTCAATGAGGTCCAGGGTCTCGCGCACATTGTGGTCGGTGATCAATACGCCCACCCCGCGATGCTTGAGATGCGAGACCAGATCACGAATTTCCCCCAGCGCAATGGGATCGATACCCGCCAGCGGTTCATCCAGCAGGATAAAACCAGGCTGCGAAGCAAGCGCACGGGCAATCTCAACCCGCCGCCGTTCTCCGCCGCTTAAGGCCAGAGAGGGGGCGCGGCGCAAATGGCTGATGGAAAATTCGGCCAGCAGATCGTCCAACATGGCCTCTCGCCGTTCGCGATCGGTTTCCACCACTTCCAGTGCGGCGCGAATATTGTTTTCCACGGACAGACCGCGATAGATTGAAGCTTCCTGAGGCAGATAACCAACCCCCAGACGGGCGCGGCGATACATGGGTAACTCAGTCACATCCTGGCCATCCAGGTATATGGAACCGCTATCAGGGGCCAGCAGCCCTGTGATCATATAAAAACAGGTGGTTTTGCCGGCGCCGTTGGGGCCCAGCAGGCCAACGGCTTCACCGCGCTGCACGACCAGGGAAACATCCCGGACGACCGGACGTTTGCGAAATATTTTACCTATTTTCTCAGCGCGCAGTCCCTGACGTTCAGCCACCAGACGGGGTGGACCGTCATTGGCATCAGCCCGGATGCCATCTCTAGAGCCGCCATCCGCGCTGGAATATCCCTCACGACGCATACTGTTATTTCCGTTCCTACCAGTCATTTTTGATCTTTCTAGCCGTTGAGTAACAGAACAGGGTTACTGATCGCTTACTTTTTTGCCGGTAATTCTGTATGGTTGTTGCCTTGGCCTGCTATTTCGCTGTGTCGTTCTGACGTTTTGGCGGCACAAATCGGCCATGTACCCTGCCGCCACTAATTTTACTTTGCCCAGTGGCCAGGTTCATCACCAGTTTATTACCCCGCAAGACGTCCGCGCCACGTGTCAGGACCACCGCGCCGGTTAAGGTCAGGCGCTGTTCCTTGACTTCATAGATACCAAGATCTCCCTTGGCGTTTTCGGTCTCGGACGTCACGAAAACCCGATTGATGGCATCAATGCGTATAATTGTGCCGCCGGGGCCCGCGGTTTTGGCCGAACCGCTGTCGGCGGCAGGCCGATACCAGACTTTCAATTGTTCGGCGCGCAATTGAATGCGCCCCTGAACCGCCACCACATTGCCAGTGAAAATAGCCAAATTCTGGTCCTGCCGGACCTCCAAAGCATCCGCGTCGATGTCGATGGGCTGGTCGGAATCCAGGCTGCCGGGCCGGCTTTGCCCCTGAGCCACAGCCTGTGGTACTGCGGCGGACAGGGCCCATAGGAGTGCTGCCAGGGTCAGGATGGGAATGCGCCCGGCCATGATCTAACTCCTGCCCTTCGTCACAAGGCGCATTTTTACATTACCCTTAAAATACAACCGCTGGCCATGCTCCTCGACCACCAGACGATCCGCCCGCAGAGTGCCGAATGGGCCCTGGCCCCGCACGGGAAGCTCTGTCGTCGCGCGCCCGGTATTGAGATCAATTTCAATTATCTCCGCGTTGAATTCATAGCCCTGGTCGGAAAAAAGATTAATCGAGCCTTGCAGACGCAAATGCTGGTGCGGCTGATGGTAAATGCCGGTGTCCGCCAAAATCGTGAACCATTGGCCATCCGCCATGGACATATCGGCCTGTAACCGGTCCAGGGTGATCAGCCGCTGGTCATTTGGATCCTGGATCGCCCGGTCAGCGGTAACGACAAAGGGACGGTTGCGGGCATCGGTGCCGAGATATCGGGGCTGCAGCATGGCCAACTCCGCCGCGTCGCCGTCTTCATTCGCAGCATAGGATAAATGAAAGCCCGTGGTCGGGCTAAACTCATTGGGCCAGATCACCACGGCGCCCACCAGCCCCAGGGCCAGAACCGGCAGCAGCAGCTTCATCAATCCGACGAATCGGCTGTAGCGGAGCGAGGCCCGCACCCGGCGGCGGCTCGGATCGAACTGAAAGCGCCGTGCCTCTCGCGGCACAGCGTCATTGCCGCCACTGTCCGTTGCCGTTTGGGGGTCTATCACCGCCATCCCCTATGCGATGCCGGCGCGCAGGATGTCGTGGACGTGCAGGATGCCCTTGGGCAGGCCATCATCGGTCACAAAAAGACAGGTAATATTATTGGCATTCATGAAACCCAGGGCCTCTGCCGCCAGCGCCTTGGGGCGGATGGTCTTGGGGTTGCGGGTCATGACGTCGCTGACGACCTTGCGCATCAATCCATCATCCATATGGCGACTTAAATCGCCGTCCGTGACAATGCCCGTCAGAGCGCCGGCGCCATCCAAAACCCCGACGCAGCCAAAACGTTTTTCGGTCATGGTCAAAAGCACCGCGGACATCACGGCATCGTCCGAGCATAAGGGCAGTTCCGCGCCCCGATGCATTAGATCTTCGACCTTGATGAACCCTCTGCCCAAACGGCCGCCGGGATGCAATGCCTGGAACTGATCCGCCGAGAAACCGCGCCGTTCCATCAAGGCGACAGCCAGGGCGTCGCCCAGGCCCAGCATCATGGTGGTCGAGGTCGTCGGCGCCAGACCCATGGGGCAGGCTTCGGCCATGGCCGGCAGCATCAGGGTAACGTCGGCAGCCGCCTGCAGGGTAGAGGGCGCCTTGCCTACCATGGCCAGCAGCGGTATGCCGCGAAACTTGGCATAAGCGACCAGATCGTTCAGTTCTGCAGTTTCACCGGAATTGGATAGCGTCAGAACGCCGTCATCCCGGCCGATCATGCCCAGATCCCCGTGGCTGGCCTCGCCCGGGTGAACATAATGGGCCGGCGTGCCGGTGGAAGCCAGTGTGGCGGCGATCTTGCGGCCAATGTGGCCGCTTTTGCCCATGCCACTGACCACCAGTTTGCCCTTGATCTGGCCCAGCATATCCACGGCGGCATCAAAATTTTCGTCCAAGCTGTCCGCCAGCTTGCGCAGACCATCGGCTTCCAGGCCTAAAACCCGCACTGCCGCCGCACGGACACTACCATTGTCCGGCGCCAATGCCTCATCCGGAGATTTCGCAATCACCTAATAAGCCTTTGAATTCGTTGGGACTAATTACTGCCATAGCTAAAAACTGTTAAGGTCGCACTAACGAGCATGCGAAATTCGTGCCAACTTTCTCAGTAATTTCAGTATGGTCAATTAGATGGGCCGGGTCAAACCAACAAACAAGGCCGGCAAAGCAGCCGGCGCGGCCTGCACTCTGCGGATTCTGGAGCGCATGTGATCCAAATGTACGCAGAATCTTCAGATATGGAGCGATTGAACTAAGTCCTTAAACCACTTTATATTCAATATGTTAGTGTGGTATTGAAATTCTAAGTTCGCATCCAAAGGTGGAAAATTCAAAAAGGCAGACTTTGAGTCCCGCCACACTAGTGAGAGAATATATCCGTGGCGGACCACCCGCCCAGGTCCAACTCGGTCCGGGTGGGCAGGAAATCGAAACAGGCCTGGGCCAGATGGCTGCGTCCTTCGCGGGCCAGCATGTCTTGCAACATCTCGTGCAAGCGGTGCAGATACAGCACATCGTTGGCGGCGTAATCCAGTTGCTGCGGCGACAGATGATCCGCGCCCCAATCGGAGCTTTGCTGTTGCTTGGATAAATCGATGCCTAAAAGCTCGCGGCACAGATCCTTCAGGCCGTGGCGATCCGTATAGGTGCGCACCAATTTCGAAGCGATCTTGGTGCAATAAATCGGCGCGCAATCCACATTCAAATAACGTTTGATCATGGCAACATCAAAACGGGCGTAATGAAACAGCTTGGTTACCGCGGGATCGGCCAACAGGGCCGCTAAATTCGGCGCCTGATAATTACCCTGGGCGAATTGCACCAGATGGCAGTCGCCGTTCCCGGCGGACAACTGGATCAAACACAGGCGGTCGCGGTGTGGATCAAGCCCCATGGTTTCCGAATCGACGGCGACCATGGACCCGAACGACAGGCCGTCGGGCAGGTCGCTTTGGTAAAGATGGTTGGCCATGGCACGCCGACGCCCCGCTGTAAGAATTCCAATACCAGGGGACCCGGCAGATGGCCCAATTCGTACCATCCCACAAAAACCGTCGCGCGCCAGCGAACATAATGGAAATGGTGCCCAGGAGAAGACTCGAACTTCCACGGGGTTACCCCCACTAGCACCTGAAGCTAGCGCGTCTGCCAATTCCGCCACCTGGGCCTCAGGGCGGCATCGATACTGCCCGGGCCGGGCATTGTCAAGAGACGCCATGGCGGGCGATGATAGGGCGGACACTGCGCTGGAGCGGCTTTGGGATCTTAAATCCGACACATTGAAATTGCCGGCAACGGATGCAAACGTGAGATGCCGAAACCGCATAGGAAATGTTTAGATTTGGTGTGGTTTATGGATCTGATATCGACTGCGGTATAACGCGCCTCCGGTTGAAGGTAAACTGGGGAGGTTCAAATCCTCCACGCTGGGAGATAATGACATGTGTCGCTGGTTGGCCTATGCGGGCGCGCCGATTTTTCTGTCCCGGCTTTTGTTCGAGCCCGAGAATTCGTTGATAGATCAAAGCCTGCACGCCCGCGAATCGATTGCCACGACGAACGGTGATGGTTTCGGAATCGGTTGGTATGATGCCAAACCTCACCCCGGCGTATTTCGCGACGTTTTGCCTGCCTGGAACGACGAGAACCTGCGCGCCATCGCCGAACAAATTCGCTCCGGCCTGTTTCTGGCCCATGTGCGCGCCTCGACCGGCGCCTCCACCGCCCGGCAAAACTGCCATCCCTTCCGTCATGACGGATGGCTGTTCATGCACAATGGCCAAATTGGCGGCTATACCGCAATCCGGCGGCAATTGGAGATGCTGATCGGGCCGGACCTCTACCGCGATCGCCTTGGCACGACGGACAGCGAGGCGATGTTCTATTTGGCCCTTACCCATGGCCTGGAGAACGACCCGGAATTGGCGCTGCGCCGCATGGTCGGGAGCATCGAGGAACTGACGACGGAGGCCGGGATTTCAGATCCGCTGCGCATATCCCTCGTGCTCAGCGATGGGCAAAGATTGATCGCGTTGCGCTATTCCTCGGATCGGCGCTCGCCCAGTATGTATCTTGGCCTGGGCGGCGAGGCGCTGGCGGAGGCCGGGTTGAGAGATGTCGGCGATGGGCCCAACGTACTGGTGCTGTCGGAACCCCTGGACGATGTCAGCGACAATTGGCGGAAAGTCGAGGATTCCAGCATCCTGATCGCGTACCAGGGCGACATCTCCGTGCGTCCCTTTGTGCCGGAAAAATCGTGAAACCCCAGGGGGTCTGTCTCCTGTCGGCCGATGTATGGACAAGCGACGGTTGGGATGGTGCAAACGGAACAGGGCTATTATGATGCCGCGCACAAAATGGACCCGGCAGCCCGACGCATTGTTTTGAGCTGTGGATAAGTAAAGGCGGAGTATCATGGGCAAGGTAACAGTTGTCGGCGGTGGTGGATTTTTGGGGCGTTATCTGGTCAAGCGGTTGGCGCAACAGGGCTTGCAGGTGCGGGTGGCGGTGCGGGACCCGGAAGCCGCAAGTTTCGTGAAGCCCATGGGGGAGGTGGGTCAGGTTCAACCGGTCCAGGCCAATATCCGCAATGAGGCCTCAATCGCCCGCGCCGTCGCGGGGGCCGATATTGTGATCAATCTGGCCGGCGTGATGTTTCCCAGTGGCGCGCAAAACTTTCAAGCGGTGCATGAGTTAGGTGCCGCAGCAGTGGCCCGCGCCGCCCATGCGGCGGGGGCGGCGCGTATGATCCATGTTTCGGCCATCGGCGCCGCGCCGGACGCGGACAGCAAATATGCCCGCAGCAAGGCCGCGGGCGAAACGGCGGTGCGGAATGCCTTTCCCGGAGCGACCATTGTCCGGCCTTCGATCATCTTTGGGCCGGAGGACCAGTTTTTCAATCTGTTTGCCAGGCTGGCGACGATTTTTCCCGTCCTGCCTGTGCTGGGCGGCGGCCATGGCCGCGTGCAACCGGTCTATGTAGGGGACGTGGCCCAGGCCATCGCCGCCCTGTCGCGCGCGGCGGCGCCCGCAGGCGGCACCTATGAACTTGGCGGCCCACGGATTTTGAGCCTGGCCGAACTGATGGCCATGGTGTGCGAACAAACCGGGCGTAAACGCCTGTTGTTGCCGCTGCCGTTCGCGCTTGCCAAATTCTATGCATTTTTCCTGCAACTCTTGCCCTGGCGGATCTTGACCGTGGACCAGGTCGAGATGTTGAAAGTGGACAATGTGGTTAGTGGCGAGCACCCGGGTCTGGCGGAACTTGGCGTGATGCCGACCAACCTGGACGCGGTCTTGCCCAGCTATTTGTTCCGCTACCGCAGGGCCGGCAGATTGCCTTCGACGGAACAGGCCTAAAACGCATTTGAGCCAAATGAGTTCAAATCGCCGGAATAGAGCAATTGAACCAAATACGCGGATTGCTTTCGCGGCTCCCATTAACTGGAAATTACGCGCGTTGGTGACCGGGCGGATATCCCCGACCTCTCCCTGATCGGTCAGGCGTAGATCCAGTATAACAGCCCGGCCCCCAAAATCAGGCGGTAGACAACGAACGGGGTATAGGTGGCATGGCGCAGCCAGCGCATCATCCAGGCCACCGCTAGCAGCGCGGCCACGAAGGCCAGAACCGCGGCGACCAGCGCATCCAGACCCAGCGCGAGCTGCCCGCTCCGTACCACGTCCAGGCCGGTATAGAGGGCTGCCGCCAGGATGATTGGGATCGACAGCAGCAACGAGATTCGCGCCGCATCCGACCGTTCATAGCCCAGACCGCGGGCCGCGGTGATGGTAATACCCGATCGCGAAGTGCCGGGGATCAGCGCCAGGGTCTGGGCCACGCCGATCAGCAGAATACCGCCATAACCTAATTGCGCCATCCGGTTGACCCGCAGGCACATCCGGTCGACCACCCATAGCAACAGACCGAACAGGATCGTGGTCCAGGCGATGACGACTGGCGAACGCAAGTGTACCAGGTAACCGCGGCTGACCAGAACATAGCCCACCGCCAGTGCGGGCAAGGTGCCCAGGACGATCAGCAGGAACAGCCGGGCGTTGGCATTGAGTTGTCCCTGCAACAGCGCCAGCAGGCCCAATAACATCATCGCCACATCCTGACGGAAATACAGCACCACCGCGCCCAGGGTGCCCAGGTGCACGGCGATGTCGATGGTTGGACCTTGGTCGGGCCAGTCGCCGGCCAGGGGCACCAGGATCAAATGCGCCGAAGAGGAGACAGGCAGGAATTCGGTCAATCCCTGGACCACCGCGACAACGATCAGATGCAGCAAACTCACTTGAAATCTCCGGCCTTGGCCCTGTTCGTAGCTGGCTGATTCGCAGCCCGCATACAGTGCCACACCACAAGGCCGATAACACTATGGTAGCGGCTCGGTTGACATGAGTTTCTCGGCTTCCTGGGATTAGACTTCCGGACCCCATCGCCGGCATGTGACCGGCGCGGCGGCCCAAGCTGACGGAACTTGGCAGTAACAGAAATTTTACCGGTTAGCTGCGATAATCCAATAACTGAAGCGTGAGATATTTTTGTGCTCCTAACGCGAAATTTTGAGCGGCCTGCGTTCCCAAAGTCTAGGTGAAAAAATGGCGACCGAAGTAGCTGCGACCAAGGCAGGGCCAGGAAGTTCTGGGGCCGCACCAAATGTGCCGCCGGCCTCCCAGGTCGCAGACAAAGCGGTGGATGAGGGTGATCGCGATTCCCTGCACACTCTTCCCCTGGCCCTGTTGCCTATGAACACTCCGTCCCTGGCGCGGGCGAAAATGATCAAAGACGGTCGTATGAAAAGCATGGTCGAGATGTACAACTCCGGCAAAGCTGGCAGCGGCCGCATGGAAGTGACGAACCTTGCAAAAATCTTTGAAAGCAGCGCCGATTTCAAGGCTGATCTGGTCATTCTTGAAC
The DNA here is from genome assembly GCA_027623205.1 of Pseudomonadota bacterium. Taxonomy (GTDB): domain Bacteria; phylum Pseudomonadota; class Alphaproteobacteria. The sequence continues at coordinate 10,604 of JAQBYC010000105.1, forward strand.
ATATGGAACGGTTGCACAGCTACGACGTCTACAGTTTGCGCATTGAGCTGCGCCGACTGGGCATCCCGATAGCGGATCAGGCGGGTTTGCAACTTTCGGCCCGCAAGGCCCAGGAATTGACCAGTCATATGACCGAGTTCACCCGACCGTTAATGCAGCAGATTTATGGCGGAACAGACACCGACTTTGAAAGTATGGAGCCGTTGCTGTCCATGTTCAAAAGCCCCGACAAGAGCGAGGCGCTCAAAAAGCTGAGAATGGTCGCCGAAAAGCTGGGCATCCCGTTGGCTGAAGTGCCGGTTTTTATGGAAGAATATGGCGATATCTTTTTATCCCTGGCCTACTATCAGGACGCCTTGGACGTCATCATTCCGCGGGTCAGCAAATTTCTTGATGAATTGGCAACGTTGAATCAGAATTTCCAAGTTCGGCAAATGCCGCGTTTCAAAGAAACCGGTGAAATGCTGCAACAGCGCTTCAACGACATCACGGCGTCCATCACCGGGCGTTTCGAGAGCTTTGACCGTAATTCAAGAACCCTTTGGGACGACATCAACCCCGGCGCCTTCCGGGCCATGAAGGAAATGGTCCAGGCCCATTACGTCACCATTGGTGGTGTATTGTGTGGATTGACGGTAAAACTGGACGCCTGGGACGAGAAATTCGGCCGTGGCAAGGGCGGTCCGGTCCCCAAGGCAGATTTTATTATGTCCGAGATGCGCACGGGCATGAATTACATTTACGAAATCGAAAAATCAGCGCCGGCCATTAGCGACTTGAACTAGGCACACACAGTTCACCGGTTGCCGTGCCGGTGGTAAGGGGCAAAATCCCCCAGCAGATCGCCGGACAAGCCTGGTCGATGGCATCAAGGTTCGCCTACCGGAGAAAACTCTTGGTCATGGTGATGCGAGCGAAACAGTCCTTTCATGTCAAGGAACGAAAACGCTCTCGCAGGCTGCCGGATTGCCGCGGCGGCGCGATTATTTTCAGCTCTGGCCGGTCCACCCTGTGTTAGTTTCTGGCTGGTCTTTCGGAATTTGACCCATGGAGGGATCGTGACGATTAGCTGGAAAAGCGTTGTTCGTCGGCAATCGCTACGAGCGGCGATCTTCGCGATCATCGGGATCGTCGCCGGCCTGGGTGCGTTGGACGCCGCGGCCCGGGAGGCCGGAAAAGAGGGGACCGGGGTAAAGGGCCGTACGGTCATTGCCGCGGTTCCTCGGTCATGGCCGCCGCAATACAGCACCGATGAAGATGGAAATCCGGCAGGGTTCGCCATCGATGTGATGAACGAGATTGCCGAACGGGCCGGGATCAAGGTCACCTACAAGGTAGCGGAAAACTTCGCGGGCGTGAGCGAGCTGATGAATAGGGGTGAGGCGGATCTCGTTCCCAACAGTGGCGTTACACCGGACCGGGCGGCGAATTTCCTATTCACCATACCGGTCGAAACATTTGTCGTTTCCATTTTCGTGCGCAGCGATACCCATGACATTAACGGGTTTGCGGACCTGGCCGGACGGCGCGTCGGTGTCGTCAGGTACAATATGGGCGAGACACTTCTGCGTCCGCGGCCGGAAATCAAATCGAAGGTACACCCGGAACTGCGCGTGGCGCTGTTTGAACTGCTCGCTGGACACGATGATGCCCTGGTCTTTCCCAAACCCGTGTTGTTGCGATTTGCGCGAGAGATTGGGGTCGAGGACCGCATCAAGACGGTCGGTGCGCCGCTGCAGGAAATAAAACGCGCGATCCGCATCCAGAAAAGCGAACCGGCCCTCGCCGCTGCCCTCAACATCGCCACTGAAGCCTTCGTCGGCACCCCTGAGTATCAAAGGTTATACGTGAAATGGTACGGCAAGACGGAGCCCTTTTGGACCGTTCCCCGCATTGTCTGGGGGGTAGTTGGATTGTTGGCCGCCGTCCTCCTCATAGGGGCGGGATGGCGCTATCGCCTGGTTGTGAAATGGGGCCGCGAGTTGGCGGCAATCATCGCCGAAAAGGAGAGCTCGGAAGTTGCCTTGCGCGTGAGCGAGTCGCGATTCAAGGACTTCGCCGGCGCGGCGTCGGACTGGTTTTGGGAAATGGGCCCGGACCTGCGCTTTACCTATCACTCGGAGCGCTATTTCGAAATCACCGGTTTTCGGCCAGAAGACATGGTCGGCGCGACCGTCGCCCATGATGTTGATGCAAACGATCTGGCGGCGGACGCGGAGAAATGGGCCGTACATGCCGCCGAACTGGAGGCACACCTCCCATTCAAGGATTTCGAATTTGCCTTCCTGGTCCGCGACGGTAGTCGACGATATGCCAGAGTAAATGGAAGGCCGGTTTTTGCGAACGATGGCGGCTTTGCCGGTTACCGTGGCACCGGCGCTGACGTTACGGAAAGCAAGCTGGCGCAGAATGCATTGCGCGATAGTGAAACCAGTTTCCGGGAACTGGTTGAGAGTTCGCTGCAAGGGGTCTCGGTTCTCGATGAATCCCAGCGATTTTTTGTCAATCGCGCCTACGCCGAAATGCTCGGATACGACTCGCCGGATGACGTCATGAAATTGGCGCGGACATCGGATGTGTTCCCGCCTTACGAGCAGCAACGTCTGCGCGACCGGGTGCCCCAGCGGCTGGCCTCTGGCGGCAAGTCGGCCCCATTCGAGGCCGACATGCTCCGTAAGGATGGCTCGATAATCACCGTTCTGGGCATGGGTCGCCGGATCCAGTGGTACGGCAAGGCGGCGGTCCTTTCCTTCGTCGTGGACATTACCGAACGCAAGCGCGCGGAGGAAGCCTTGCGCGACAGCGAACGGAATTTTCGCGCCATTGCCGAAGGTTCGCCGGTATCGCTGCTCATCACGCGGCGCAGCGATGGCACCATTTTATACGCCAACCCCAAGGTCGGCCCCGTGCTGGGCCTCCCGACCGAGGCGTTCAAGGGGCGGAAAATTTCGGAATTCTTTTGGCAGTCGGACGATCGTGAGAACCGGGCGGCGACGCTGGAAGCCCAGGGATTTATCGCGGATGCGCCGCTCGAGATGCGGCGCGCCGACGGCGCCCGTATTTCGACCATACATTGCCTGCAGCGCATCAACTATGCCGGCGAGAATGCAATCCTGGGCAGTTTCCAGGACGTGACCGATCGCCTGCGGTTGGAGGAACAGCTGCGCCAGGCGCAAAAGATGGAGGCGATTGGTCAGCTCACCGGCGGCGTGGCGCACGATTTCAATAATCTGCTGGCGGTTATTATGGGCAACCTGGAGCTGTTGGTCGAGCGCGCCGAAGCCGACAGCGAGATTGCCAAGTTCGCGGCCCGGGCGCTGGCAGCGACGGGGCGCGGCGCCAATCTGACCCATCGTCTTCTGGCCTTCTCGCGCAGGCAGCCCTTGCGGCCGGTTTCGCTCGACGTTAGCCAACTGGTAACGGGCATGCAGGATCTACTGCTTCGCACCTTGGGCACGACCATCGAGATTGCGTTGGTGGCCGGCGCCAACCTTTGGCAATGTGAAGTCGATCCAGGCCAGCTGGAAAACGCCATTCTCAATCTTTCGATCAATGCCCGCGATGCCATGCCCCAGGGCGGGCGGCTGACCATCGAGATATCCAACGCCGATCTTGACGATACTTATGCCACGGCTTATGGCACGGCACCCGAAGATCTGGCGCCGGGCCAGTATGTGCTTTTGGCAATCAGCGATACCGGATCGGGCATGCCGCCGAAGGTCGCCGCGCAAGCCTTTGAGCCCTTCTTCACGACCAAGGCGGTGGGCAAGGGCAGCGGCCTTGGTCTCAGCATGATCTATGGCTTTGTCAAACAATCGGGCGGTCACGTGCGGATTTACAGCGAGGTCGGCGCGGGCACGACAATAAAAATCTATCTCCCGCGTGCTGCCGCCGGCGCGGGGGCTTGGCCTGAAACCGGCGCCCATCCCGTTGCCGATACGGCGGCGCAGGGCGAGGTTGTCATGGTGGTCGAGGATGATGCTGAAGTTCGAATGGTCGTCGTCGGCATTCTGGACGAGCTAGGCTACGAAGTGCTGCAGGCCGAAACAGGGGACGCGGCGCTCGCGCAGATCAAGCATAACGATAGGATCAACCTGCTGATCACGGATATTGCCCTGCCCGGCGGCATGGATGGCCGGGAACTGGCCGACCGGGTCCGCGGCGAACTTTTGCCCGGTCTCAAGGTCCTGTACATATCCGGCTATAGCGAGGATGCGAATATGCGCCAGGGCCGGCTGGATGACGGCACACAACTCCTCACAAAGCCATTTCGACAGGCCGGTCTCGCGATAAAGGTCCGCGAAATTCTCGACAGCGCGCTGTGATCACCCTGCCCTGATAGGGACGGTGGTTCCTCCCGGCCTGCTGGGCTAGAATGACCACGACACACAAGGTTATTCGGGAAATACGACAAAGGGAGCTGCCTTCATGGTCAAGGCTGTCTGGAACGGGGTCACCATTGCCGAGAGCGACGACATCGCGCTGGTCGAGGGCAACGCCTATTTTCCGGTAGGCGCCGTCAGACCGGGATGTCTCGCGGCGGCTGCGCAGACCCGCCCCACCTATTGCCACTGGAAGGGGATCGCCACCTATTTCGACGTCACCGCCGGCGGTGCGACCAATGCCGGCGCCGCCTGGTGCTATACCCAGCCCTATCCCCAGGCCGCCGTCATCCGCGACCGCATCGCCTTCTGGAACGGTATCAGGGTCATCGCCGCGCCCCAGGGCGCCGGATTGGTGGAGGGCGAGCCCAACCTCGACGGCAAGGCCGGTTGGGAAGCGCTTTGCTGGCTTATCAAGTTTTCGGAAGACCCAGTGATTTCAGCCGCCGAGGTCGAGGCGGCAACCGGTATCGCCGAAAACGACCTGGCCGAGACGTGGCAAGTCTACGACGTGCAGCGCTATGCCAGCCACTACAAACGCCGCCTGGCCGGCGGCAATGGCGTGCCGTTAAGACTCGAAAAGGTCGACGAGCGGTCGATCTCGCCCTGATAGGCGTTTTTCAGGTTCTTTGATAGTGACGTATTTTGGGCGTGACGCGCATCCTTTAAAAATGCGAATAATTCACGACTTGAGAGCGCCTCCCTTTGGTATCGTCGGTTTCCATCGCGACTACGGGGCTGCAAAAAGCAACATGAAGGACGTAATTTTCTCCAACCAAAGGAACCGCCGTGACCGGATATATTGAAACCTTTCGAGGCGACGTCTCCCCCTGGGAGGTTGATGCAACCGAGCATTTCACCGTCGCCTATTACTACGAGAAGTTTGAGGCCGCGACCTGGCGTTTCCTGCGCCAGGCCGGCGTTGACCCCGCGGCTGCGCGAACCGCGGACGCGCTGACACATTACAAGGCCGAACTGCGTGACCGTGATATCTATAGGATCGAGACGGCGCTGATCGGCGGCGGCGAGCGCCCGAAGATTGCCCATAAACTTTTCAACGCCCAGACGGGCGCGCTTTGCACGACAATGCAGCAAACCCTGTCAGGCGTATCCCTATCCGGGCCGACAACTGCGTGGGATGGCGATGAACCCGAGGCGCGTCCGGTACCGGGCGGCGATGCCGGCTGGGTGCCGGCGCTGCGCGACGTCGTACGCCCAGGCGAGGTCGACTGGGCTGGTAATCTCTCGCTGTCCGGCCATGTGCATCGGTTTTCGACCGCCAACAGTTTCATCTTGTCGGCCTTTGGCATGACCCCGGAATACATGACGACGAACAGGGTTGGACTTTCAACGTTCGAATTCCAACTGATTTTTCATGGCCCGGCCCGGCCCGGCGACCTGATCGACATGGAAAGCTGTATCGCCCAACTTGGCGGCTCGTCGCTGCGTCTCTGTCATCGAATGCGCAATGCCGAGACCGGTGCGGATATCGCAGGCCTCAGTCAGTTCGGCGTTCAGCTTGATCTTGATGCGCGGCGACCGTCACGCATCGCCGACGATGTGCGGGCGCAGGCCCAGGCGCTGCTCAGCGCCAGCTGACACCATTTCGCGCAGGGCAGCCTGCCGAATTTCGGGCGAGTCTTTATGTCCAGGAGCCGCCACGGGTCCAGGTCATCGTAGGCGACGACGGCATCGCCACGATGTCGCCCATTGTATTCTTCCGGCATCGCCTTGATGCGGTCGCCAACGGCGACATCGTTTGGCGACAGCATCTTGTTTTTGCATTGGCCGCCGCCGCTTGGAACGATCCTGAGCCTTGTTGTGCGGCTTGACGGTTCCTGATCGGGACGGTCTGGGTCAGCGCCGCCAATGGCCAGAACCTGGATCTGATCCTGAACACCAATCGGGCGCAGACGTTTCATCCGGACGCCTTCGAGCAGTTCGGCATCGACCTGGCGCGGAAGAAGATCGTGGTGGTCACGTCCACACAGCATTTCTTCGCCGGTTTCGCCCCCATGGCGGCCGAGATCCTTCATGTCGCCGCCCCGGGGGCGCTTCAGATGGATTTCGCCAACCTCGACTACCGGAAGTTCCAGCAGGACTATTGGCCCCGCCATGACAATCCGCACCGCTGAACAGGATGAAAACGAGCCGCCGCTACTGCCCGAACGGGTTGCGCGGTCGGGGGTTGCAAAAAGTTAACCCTGTCAATGACACATACAGATGTCCGGTTTTTGTAGCACATTAAATGTCCGCTTTTATTTGCTAGGCC
>JAQBYC010000106.1 GCA_027623205.1 Pseudomonadota bacterium
ACCGCCAAGCTGGCTTCGATTCGTGGTCCGCGATGGCGAGGTTGCGAGGGAGTATGTGCCAACCGATTATCTAGAGAACCTTGCGTGGATCGAGCCCGAGCTCGACCAGATGCTGCTTGACGCCCACGGGGCTGTCGTTGCCCGGGACGATGGTTTCCTGAAGGCAATGGGAGATGCCGCTGAACTGTTCGTCCTGGCCGCGCTGGCGAGGGCGGGCGCAAGCCCACTTCACGTCTCCAAGCTGTCGGACTCGTACGGGTACGATATCGAGTGCCTAGGCGCAACGGCCGATCGCATCGAGGTGAAGGCCGCAAGCCAAGCGTCGCAGTCAACGTTTCATATCAGCCGGAACGAATTTGAGAAGAGTTCGCACTATGGTCTTGAGTGGCGGCTGGTGCAGGTCGTCTTTTCGAATCAGGCATTCGTGTCAGACCGTCTTGATTCGTCCCACATCGCTAGCGTGCGAGAACTTCGTCATGGCGTGCTTCAAGATCTCGTGCCGGTGGACACACGGGCCTTCAAATGGACTGACTCCGCGCAGATATCGACGACGGTCGAGGCTTGGGGCTCAGCAGCCCTTACATTAGATCCGAATTTTTCCATTCCTGGATTCAGGTTTGTCGCGGCTAACGTCTCTGCCCTTAGAGCCTAAAATTGTCACGGCTGACCAACCGCCGATTGCCTTGAATGCCTCTCGCGCCCCGAGAGAGATTCGAAATGCCCGAAATTCCCGAGTCTAATAACGCCGGCAAATCAGACGCTTAAAAATCCGTACTGTTTTGCCGAAGTCAGGAGGTTTGGAGAATACGGGCCGGAGAGAGACGAATTCGGGCTCCGGCGCGGTTCACTCGGTCAACAGCTTTGGTGGGTGAACCGCGCGGATACTGGGGTTTTCGTCGGTGCCGCGCGGAGGCGGAGAACGTTGTCGCGATAGAAGTTGGCGGAGGGGGTGGGATTCGAACCCACGGTACCCGCAAAGGTACACCGGTTTTCGAGACCGGCCCATTCGACCACTCTGGCACCCCTCCGAATGTCCTAAATCCAAGCGCTGCGGCACCAGCCAGCCAGCCAGCCACCGGTGCGGTCGTGGTTCGACTTTTAGCCCGGCTTCTATCGGGACGTCCATAGCTGATTGACGGAGGCGTTCCCGCCTGGTGTGATTGCCCGACCGGATTGGCCGGTTTGACCGGGCCCCAACACCTGCAGTCGGAATATCGGCGCAACGAAATTTATCTCAACTCATGCCTGCAACGTCGCCAGCCATTGCCGCACCTCTTCCGCATTTGGATCATCGATGGTCGCGAACAGCGCCAGGGCGGCGGTCCAGGCTTCCCGCGCTTCGGCCACCTGTCCGAGGGTCTCATGGGCGAGGCCCAGATTGGCGAGGGCGTTTGCCGCGCCGCGACGGTCGTCGATGCCGCGGGCGATCACCAGCTGTTGCTGGTAATAGTCAATGGCCCGGGCCGTCTCGCCATGGTCGGCATGGGCGTTACCCAGATTGCCCAGGGCATTGCCCGCGCCCTGCCGGTCGCCGAACTCGCGGAAGACGGCAAGCGCCTGTTGATGATGTTCGATGGCCCTTTCCGTCTGTCCCAGCCTGGCATAGGCGTTGCCCAGGTTGCCCAGCGCGCCGCCCTCGCCGCGCCCATCCCCAATCTCGCGGGCGATGGCCAGGTGCCGCCGGTAATGGTCGATGGCCTTGGCCGTCCGCCCCAGTCTCGCATAGGCATTGCCCAGATTGCCGAGGGCATTGGCCGCGCCGCGACGGTCGTCGATCCCGCGGGCGGTGACAAGCTGCTGTTGGTAATAGCCGATGGCCTTGTCCATCTCCCCCAGACCGGCATGGGCCAGACCCAGATTGCCGAGCACATTGGCCGCGCCGCGCCGGTTCGAGGAGAGACGCGCGCCCGCCAACGCTGCCTCCCCCCATAGAATCCACTCACGCGGATGCAGCTGCAGGCTGAGCAGATGAACACCCATATTGACGTACTGATACACCAAGTCACCGGCCGCCGCCGACGCCTGTTCCCGCATGGCCGCAACCGCACGGGCCTGCCCGGTCCGGATATTTGCCTGTTCCAGATGATACAGCGCCAGCCCATCGGCGACGTTTTGGGCGCCGCCTTTGCAATAACGCTCGTCGGCGGCTGACAACACCGCCTTGAAATGGGCCCCGTGGCGGGCGCTTGCCGCCGCGAAGCGATTGTCGGGTTGATCGAGCCGGGCAAGATCCCGCATGAGATCATGCAGGCGAAAACGGGCCGGGCCGCCCGCCGCCTGTAGAAAGCCCGCGGCCGTCAATGCCGCCAGTATCCGGGAGGGCGCACCCGCCTCTGCGTCTTCCCCCCACACCGCCGCCGCCGCCGCCGCGTCAAAATCGGCGGGAAACACCGCCAGGTCGCGCCAGCGTTCCGCCAGACCGGCAGCCTCCGCCGTCAAACCCTCGAGACAGAGACCCAGGCAGGCCTTGACGCCATGATCGGCAACGCCGGTCAACCGCAAGCTTTCATGGCGTTCCAGGATTTGCTCGGAGAGGCGCGCAAGATCGATCAGGGCCGCGCGATCGGCGGCATAAATCCCCACCACGGTCAATGCCAGCGGATTGCCCATGCACGCCACGGCCAACCGTTGAAGGGCGGCTTTGGGCGGCAGGTTCGCAGGCGCCCGGCGCGCAAAAATGTCCGCCAACAGCGCAACGGCATCTGCACGGCCCAGATTGTCCAGGGCATGGGAGAGGCCGGCGGGCAAATCCAACGGACGCCGCGACGTGACGATGGCGGCCGACGGTGGCGGCGGCGCCAGCGTTTGGACCTGCCGATCATCGCGGGCATTGTCCAGGATCAGCAGCGACTTGTGCCGCATGAGTTTGTCCTGGTAGATCTCCGAGACGCGATGGTCGTCGTCGGGCAGATGTGCGCCCAGTTCGAAACGGCGGATGACGTCTTCCATCACCGCGCGCGGGGTCGGCGGATCCGTATCCGTACCGCGCAAATTCACCAGGATCTGCGCCGCCGGATAGTGCAAGACCAATTGCCGCGCCACCCGCACCGCCAGGGTGGAGGCGCCAATCCCGCCGATGCCCTTCATGGCGGTGATTGCCCGGATCCCGCCGTCATGGCGCAAACCATGCAGAAGGGCCGCTTCCTGTCGGCCGCGGCCCTTGAAATGCGCCGCTTCGGGAGGCAGATTGCATCGCGGTTTGGGCAGCGCCTGCCGGACCGCGCCCTGCAGGGCTGTTACCGCGGCGTCGGTCAATGGGATGTCGGTGCCGCCAAACGGGGCCTTGCGCGCGGCCACATGGATGGCCGTACGGCCTTCCGCGCCGACCCTGGCCAGAACTTCAGCGGCAATTATTTTTTGCGCTATTTTCGACAAAGTCGTCGCGTCCGACGCCGACAGCAGTGTCTGAATTGCCGGATCGTCTACCGGACCGGGCGTATCTTCATGATCACTGTCACCTATCATGGTGCCCCTGCTTTTCATGCGACCATGGAGTGTATGGCCCCGATGCCGTTTTTGCCAGAGCTACCTAAACTTTGACGTTGCGCCGCCCAAGGACCGCCGGCGCACGGATGGTTCAGACAGTCCGGAAAATCCGCAGGGCCACGATACCGGCGGTGATCCCTGCCTAGACCATTTTCGAGGTTGACTTACCCACCCGCTCCCCCTCCCGACCACCCACAGGATTATGATCCCAAGAGCGACTGGGGGTGGTCGAGAGGGGGAGCGGGTGGCTCGGCGACTCGGTGAACATCGAAAATGGGCTAGGGCAGCGGAAATTCACGAAGGGCGGGCCGTTTCGGGGCGCGGAGCCGTTGACAACAAGCCCGGCGGGGCGTATATCCGCGCCGACCTGGGCGGTGTTTGCGCCGCCTGAACTATTTTGTGTGCGCGGTGGGCTTTCCATTTCGCAAATGCGGGCGCCGGGCGCCATAAACCTGATGTGCATGACCAGACATGCATGACCAACAATGGGCTGACTGATGTTCGCTGTAATCAAGACGGGCGGAAAACAATACCGCGTAAGGCCGGATGATGTGATCCGGATCGAACGGATCGCCGGCGAGGCCGGGGATGACGTGGCATTCGACAGCGTCCTGATGCTGGATGCCGAGGGTGACACCACCGTTGGCGCCCCCCTGGTGGACGGCGCCAAGGTCTTGGGCACCCTGTTGGAACAGGCTCGCGACAAGAAGATCATCGTGTTCAAGAAAAAACGGCGGAAAAACTATCGCCGCCGCAACGGCCATCGCCAGGAATTGAGCATCGTGCGGATTACCGATATCACCGGCCCGGGCGCCCCGAAAGCGGCCGCTAAAACCGCCGCCCAAAAAGCCGAGGCACCGCCCGCCGCCGAAAGCGATACCAAAACCAAAGCCAAAACGGCGGCTACGACGGCAGCAAAGACCACGGCCAAGACCAAGGCCAAGACCAAGGCTAAGGCGGCGGAAAAACCGGCGGCCCAAAAGACCAAGGCAAAGCCGGCCGCCAAGACGAAAGATAAAGCTGCCGACGGCAGCGAAAGCTAAGGAGCGGCAAATATGGCGCATAAAAAGGCAGGTGGTAGTTCACGCAACGGCCGCGATACGGCGGGCCGGCGTTTGGGCATCAAGAAATTTGGCGGCGAACGGGTTATCCCGGGCAATATCATCGTGCGTCAGCGCGGCACCAAGTGGAAGCCCGGCGACAACGTGGGCCTGGGCAGAGACCACACCATTTTCGCGCTGATCGAAGGCCAGGTGGCGTTCCGGACCAGGGCCGGCGGCCGGACTTACGTTTCGGTGCAGCCGCCGGAATAGGCGCGCCCGCCAGCGCAGTTACAAGCGGGGGATGGCTGGCCATCCCCCGCTTTTGTTTTTTCCACACGGCAAGGCGATATTTGAACTGGCAACCAGGCCATGAAATTCCTCGATCAGGCCAAAATATATATTCTCTCTGGCAAGGGCGGGCATGGCTGTGTCAGCTTCCGGCGGGAGAAGTTTATTGAATATGGCGGTCCCAACGGGGGCAGCGGCGGCCGTGGCGGCGATGTCGTGGTCGAGGCGGTGGACAACCTGAACACCCTGATCGACTATCGTTTCCAACAGCACATCAAGGCCAAGAACGGCCGCCCCGGCATGGGCACCTCGCGCACCGGAGCGGGGGGCGACGACGCGCTGATCCGGGTGCCCATCGGCACCCAGGTCCTGGACGAGAACCGCGAACATGTTCTGGCTGATCTAACCCGCGCGGGGCAACGGATGATCCTGGCCAGGGGCGGGGCGGGTGGCCGCGGCAACGAATCTTTTAAATCTTCCACCAATCGATCCCCCCGGCAGTTCGATCCAGGCGGCGAGGCAGAGGAAATGACCATCTGGCTGCGCCTGAAACTAATCGCCGATGCCGGCCTGATCGGCCTGCCCAACGCCGGTAAATCAACCTTCCTGACCGCCGTAAGCCGGGCGCGGCCAAAAATCGGCGGCTATCCGTTTACCACCCTGTATCCGAACCTGGGCGTGGCCCAGGTCGGGGAACGGGAGGTGGTATTGGCGGATATTCCCGGCCTGATCGAAGGCGCCCACGAAGGGGCTGGCCTGGGCGATCGCTTTCTGGGCCACGTGGAACGTTGCCGCGCCCTGATCCATCTGGTTGATGGCACGGCGGAAGACGTGGCCGCCGATTACCGTACAGTACGCGGGGAGTTGGAGGCCTATGACGCCGGCCTGCCGGAGAAGTTGGAACTGGTCTGCCTGAACAAATGCGATGCCTTGAGCGAAGATCTGATTGCCGCCCGTAGGGCTGCATTGACCGTTGCCGCCGGCCGCCCGGTGCACGTCATATCCGGCATTTCCGGCGAGGGCCTGCCGGAGCTTTTGCGACAACTGACCGAGAGCATGGCGGACGCCACGCCGCCAGAGACAGCCGATGAGGCGGCCGCCGGGGCGGAGACCGAAACCGCGGCCGAAGTGGCGGGCTGGCAGCCATGAACGATCAGCTGCGCACCGCCAAGCGCCTGGTGATCAAGATCGGTTCGTCGTTGTTGGTGGATCAGAAGACGGGTGCATTGCGCCAGGAATGGTTGAATGCCCTGGCCGACGATGTCGCGGCCTGTCGGGCCCGAAACCAGGATGTCCTGTTGGTTTCGTCCGGCGCCATTGCCCTGGGGCGGCGCAGCCTCGGGCTGGGCGACCGTACCCTGCGCCTGGAAGACAGTCAGGCGGCGGCGGCGGCGGGGCAAATCCGCCTGGCCCATGCCTATCAGGAAAGTCTGGCCCGCCACGCGGTGCCCGTCGCGCAGATCCTGCTGACCAGCGACGATACGGAGCAGCGCCGACGCTATTTGAACGCGCGCAACACCCTGACCGCTCTGTTGGCCCATGGTTCGGTGCCCGTGGTCAATGAAAATGATACCGTGGCGACGGAGGAAATACGCTTTGGCGATAATGACCGATTGGCGGCGCGGGTCGCGGCCATGATCGGGGCGGATTGGCTGGTGCTGTTGTCCGATATCGATGGCCTGTACAGCGCCGATCCCCGCCAGGACAGCTCCGCGGCATTCATCGCCGAGGTGGACGAGATCACACCGGAGATCGAGGCCATGGCGGCCGGTACGGGCAGCCACGACGGCAGCGGCGGCATGGTGACGAAATTGCAGGCGGCCCGCCTGGCGTGTCAGGCCGGCTGCAGCATGATTATTGCGGACGGCAGTGCCCCGCATCCCATCGCCCGCCTGGAGACTGGCGGCCGGGGCACCTTGTTTAGCACCACGGCGACGCCGGCCAGCGCCCGCAAGCGCTGGATCGCGGGCAGCCTGCGCGCCAGGGGCTCCATCACCATTGATGCCGGCGCGGCGCAGGCCCTGACGCAGGGCAAAAGCCTGTTGCCGGCGGGCGTGACGGCCGTGGAAGGCGATTTCGAACGCGGCGATGCGGTGACCGTGCGCGGCCCCGATGGCGCGGCCCTGGCGCGGGGCTTAACCGCCTATTCCGCCGCGGACGCACAGCGCATTTTGGGCCACCGCAGCGATAGAATTCAGGCTATTCTGGGCTTTCTGGGTCGGGAAGAAATGATCCACCGGGACGATCTTGCATTGGGATAGGCAGCATGAGTACGGCGGAAGACATGGCGGAAGATGTGGCGGCAGACCTGCAGCGCCAGATGCTGGCGTTGGGTGCGGCCGCGCGGGCGGCAGCGGCGCTTTTGGCCAGAACCCCGACCGCGGCAAAGAATCTGGCCCTCGGCGCGGCAGCGGCGGCCATGCGGGATGGCGCAGCGGCAATCCTGGCGGCCAACGCCACCGACATGGCGGCGGCGGAATTGCGGGATTTGAGTCCGGCCCTGCTCGATCGTCTTTTGTTGACGCCCGATCGTATTGAAGCCATGGCCGGAGGCCTGGAAGCCGTTGCGGAACTGACTGATCCGGTCGGCAACATTATGAGTGAATGGCAGCGCCCCAACGGTCTGCGCATAGCGCGGGTCCGCGTACCCCTGGGCGTCATCGGCATCATTTACGAATCCCGACCCAATGTAACAGCGGATGCAGGCGCCCTGTGTCTGAAATCCGGCAACGCGGCGATCCTGCGCGGCGGTTCGGAAAGCTTCCATTCCTCGCGCGCCATCCATGCCTGCCTGTTGGCGGGTCTGCGGGCGGCGGGCCTGCCCGATGGGGCCATTCAATTGGTACCGACAACGGACCGGGCAGCGGTTGGCATGATGCTGACGATGCCGCAGCATATCGACATTATCGTACCCCGCGGCGGCCGCGGCCTGATCGAACGGGTGCAGACTGAAAGCCGTATTCCGGTGATCGCCCATTTGGACGGCAACTGCCATGTCTATGTAGATGGCTCGGCGGATCTGGAGATGGCCCGGCAGATTTCACTGAACGCCAAATTGCGCCGCACCGGCATTTGCGGCGCCGCGGAAACCCTGCTGGTGGACAGTCATTGCGCGGCCTCGCATCTGGCCCCATTGGTTGCTGATCTGCTGGATGCGGGCTGTGAGGTTCGCGGCGATGGGAATACGCAAAGGCTGGATCAACGGGTGGTGGCGGCCCTGGACAGCGACTGGCGTACGGAATATCTCGACCGCATCATTGCCGTGAAGGTCGTGAATGGCGTTGACGCCGCGATCGCACATATCGAAACGTACGGCTCCCATCATACCGATTGTATTATCGCCGACGATGTGGCCGTAGCGGAACGTTTTCTGGCCGAGGTCGATAGCGCCATCGTACTGCACAACGCCTCGACCCAATTTGCCGACGGTGGCGAGTTCGGCATGGGCGCGGAGATTGGTATATCCACCAACCGTCTACATGCCCGTGGCCCGGTTGGCGTCGAACAACTGACCTCGTATAAATATGTCGTGCACGGCCAAGGCCAGACGCGGCCTTAGCTTCCGGGATCGGAATAGGATGGCGCGGTTGAAAATCGGCCTGCTGGGCGGTTCGTTTAATCCGGCCCACGAGGGTCATCGTCATATCTCGCTGCTGGCCCTGAAACGGTTGCAACTGGATCATGTCTGGTGGCTGGTATCGCCGCAAAATCCACTGAAAGACCGGACCGGCATGGCGCCCCTGGCCCAGCGCCTGGCCGGGGCCCGCGCCATGGCCCGGCATCCGCGCATTCTGGTGAGCGACCTGGAGAGCCGGTTGGGCACCCGCTTTACCGTGGATACCATTGCGGCGCTACGGCGGCGCTGGCCCGGGCATGGTTTTGTCTGGCTGATGGGGGCGGATAATCTGGCGCAACTGCCGCGCTGGCATCGCTGGTCCGAGATCGTCGAAATGGTGCCCATGGCCATCTTCAATCGCCCCGGCCAAGGCCACCGCGTCCTGGCCGGTGCCGCCGCCGCCCGCTTTGCCCACAAGCGCGTGCGAAACCCGGCGGCGCTGCCGGACACCACCGCGCCTGCCTGGTGCTTCCTGTTCACCCAGTTGCATCCGGCATCCAGTACAGCGATCAGAGGCGGCCGGGAGATTGCCGACGAAAGCAGGAAAGAAGCATGACATTTCGGCGAAATGTTGCCATAATCGGAGATCATTAGTGGAGAACAGGATAAATATGCAGATCATGCTGACAGTCGGGAACTATTCACCATAGCACGCGCAGGGCAAAAGCCAGCCTATAGCCAAGAATTGCTGGCCCTCGTGAATAGTTCTCTCGATGAAGATCAGGCGGAAGGGCTTGTCGTCATCGACCTGGATGGTAAATCCAGCATTGCGGATTACATGGTGATCGCCAACGGTCGCTCCGACCGTCATGTCGGCGCCATGGCGGATCATTTGGTGCGCCGGGTCAAGGAAGAGGGCCTGGGCCGCTGCAAAGTTGAAGGTATGAGCAAGCGCGTCTGGGTCTTGCTCGATCTGGGTGACATCATCGTGCATCTGTTCCGCCCGGAAGTCCGGGAGTTTTATAATCTTGAAAAGCTGTGGTCCATCGAGATGGCGGAGCCTGAACGCGCCGCGCTTTAGGGTCCCTCGCCCCTGCAATGGGGGGCCGCGTCATGGGCCACGGGTAGGGTGTGGCGTTGCGTATTAGCATTTGCGCCGTCGGTCGCGCCCGCGGCAATCCGGCGGCTGAAATTTGCCAGACCTATCTACAACGGCTGTCCTGGCCCGTGGATATTCGCGAGGTAGAGGTACGCAAGAACCTGGCGGGCGAAAATTTGGCGCTGGGTGAAGCTGAATTGCTGCGCGCCGCCATGCCGGCCCGGGCCATTGTCGTGGCCTTGGATGGTAAGGGCAAGGCGCTTTCCAGCGCGACCTTCGCCCAACGCCTGGGTCGCTGGCGGGATGACGGTGTCGCGGACCTGGCCTTTGCCATCGGTGGCGCCAACGGACTGCATCCTGATCTGACCCGCACGGCGGATTTGGTCCTGTCCCTGGGTGCCATGACCTGGCCGCATCTACTGGCGCGCGCGATGTTGATGGAGCAATTGTACCGGGCCCAGACCATATTATCGGGGCATCCCTATCACCGGGCCTGAGGACGGCGCCCATTTTGATATTCATCGCGCCACGGTGCCGCCCTGGAAAATGATCTAGCGGTTGCATTCAGCGCAAGCTGCGCCATATTGGGTCTGATTCGGTCGTAGACTACTAGATTTTGAGGTTTAGGGTGAAGAACCAGCGACGCCCCGTCGTCCTTTGTATCCTCGATGGCTGGGGTCATCGGGCAGCCACGGCTGACAATGCGATCGCCCTGGCCGCGACCCCGGTCTATGACCAATTACTGGCGAAGCAACCGCATGCCCTGTTGCGGACCTCTGGCCAGGCAGTCGGATTGCCCGACGGACAGATGGGCAATTCCGAAGTGGGCCACCAGAACATTGGCGCCGGGCGCGTGATGCTACAGGATCTGCCGCGTATTAACGCCGCGGTGGCCGACGGCAGTTTGGCCGAAAACCCACGGCTCGCTGAATTTGTTGCCACGTTACGGGCCAGCGGTGGCGCCTGTCATCTGCTGGGACTGCTATCACCTGGTGGGGTGCATTCGCATCAGGATCATATCGTGGCGTTGGCGAAGTCGGTCGCCGGCGCCGGCGTGATGGTTTGGCTGCATTGTTTCATGGACGGCCGTGACACCCCACCGCGCAGCGGCGCGGATTATATGGAATGGCTTCTGGCTGTCATTGCCGGACAGGCGGGCATTCGCATCGGCACCGTTGGCGGCCGCTATTACGCCATGGACCGCGATAACCGGTGGGATCGGGTAAAACGGGCCTATGACATGCTGGTCGAGGATCCGGGCGATGCAGACGGCGCGGTGGCGGAGGGCCCGGGCGCGGCGATCAAGGCATCCTACACGCAGGATATCCATGATGAATTTGTTCTACCTGTCGCTATCGATGGCTATCCGGGCATGACAGACGGCGACGGCCTGCTGATGGCGAATTTCCGCGCCGACCGGGCGCGGGAAATCCTTACTGCCTTGGTCGATCCGGCATTTGATGGCTTTGCCCGCGGCCGCGTGGTGGCTTTTGCCGACCGGTTGGGCATGGTCAACTATTCCGCCGCCCTGGACGCCAGGGTCGGGACGATATTTCCTCTCATGCGGGTGCAACAAACCCTGGGCGAGGTTGTGGCGCAGGCAGGATTGCGGCAGTTGCGCATCGCCGAGACCGAGAAATACGCCCACGTAACATTTTTCCTGAATGGCGGTGAAGAAGCGGTCTTCGAAGGCGAGGATCGCATCCTGGTACCCTCGCCACGGGTCGCGACCTATGACCTGGCGCCGGAGATGTCCGCCGGCGAAGTGACCGACAAGCTTGTCGCCGCAATCAACGGCGCTCAATATGACCTGATTGTCGTGAACTATGCCAATCCCGATATGGTCGGCCATACAGGTAAACTGCCCGCCGCGCTGCAGGCCGTGGAAATGATCGATCGCTGCCTGGGCAGACTGTGCCAGGCCATACATGGCGTCAACGGTTGCATGCTGATCGCCGCCGACCACGGCAACATCGAATTGATGCGTGATCCGGACAGCGAAAGCGAGCATACGGCCCACACCACGGGGCCGGTGCCAGTTATCCTGGTGAATGGACCGCGGCTGCCCGACGGCCGGCAAAATCCGTTGCGGGACGGTTGCCTGGCGGATCTGGCCCCCACTGTTTTGCATCTGATGGGGCTGCGGCAACCGGCGCAGATGACCGGCAGAAATTTATTGCAACCATCGGACCACGCGGCAGGGAGCCAGCCGCCGCTGATCGATCAGGCGATACCCCGTGGCTAAGAGGCCGGCATTTCTCTTGGCTATTTTGGTGCCCGTACTGTGCGGCGCCGGCCCGAAATCTGCGTTGGCGGATACGCGTCAGGATGTTCAGCAAAAAATCGAAGCAACCGAGGAATCCATCAAGGCGGGACGGATTCAGCAAAAGTCTCTCTCCATTCAGGCCCGTGCCGCCCGCGATCAGGTTGAAGGCCTGCGCATCCGCGCCGCCATCGTCGCCCACGAGATACAGCGGGAAGAAGCGGCGTTGAACGGGATCGACGCGCGGTTGGTGGTGCTACGCCGTCAGGATAAGGATTACCATCGCCGCCTCGAACGGATGCACGCAGGCATGGCCAGCTCGATCATCGCACTGATCCGCATGGAACGCCAGCCTGCGGCCGCATTTCTGGTGGCGCCCGGAACGATGCTGGACGCGGCCCGTGGTGGCCGGTTACTGGCCGCGGCACTGCCGGCCCTGCACGCGGACGCGGCGGCGATGAGTGAATTGCTGGCTGCGGCAGGCACGGTGCGCGATCAATTGCACCGCGAACAACAGCATCATGTCGCGGTGGCGGCGACCTTATCGGGGCGGCATCAGGAATTGCATCAATTGTTGCAGGCTCAGGCCAATTCCGAACAACGACTGTGGCAGGCCGGCGCTGCGGAGGGCAAACGGCTGGCGGCGCTGGCGAGCAGGGCAGGCGATCTTCATGTCCTGATGCAAAACCTGAATGCGGACGAACAGCGGCGCCAGGGCAAGCAGAAACAAAATGCGGCGGGCACGGCGGCACCGATCCCAGTACAGCCGCCAGGCTCTGATTTGAGCCGGCAAACCGACCCAAAAGCGGTTGATCCAACCGAGCAACGGCGGCGCGAATTCGCCGCTGATATGGCGCGCGCCTTGGCCACCTCAAAGACCAGGAACGGCGACAACGACAAAACGCAAGGCGCGCCCGCAATTCGGCAACAATTGGCCATGGCACCGGGACAAGCACCATTTTCCAAGCTTCGTGGCCGTCTGCAACTTCCCGCCGAAGGCACGTGGGCGGGCAAATTCGGTGAAAGCACTGGATTTGGCCCCCGAGCGCAGGGTATCACGCTACAAACTCGGAAAGGGGCGCAGGTCGTGGTACCCTATAACGGACGGGTGGTATTTGCTGGGCCTTTTCGTAATTACGGCCTGATCTTGATCATCTCTCATGGAGAGGGATACCATACCCTGCTTGCGGGACTATCGACATTGCAAGCGGTTGTCGGTCAATCGTTGTTGACGGGCGAGCCGGTCGGGCGCATGGGTGGGGATGAGGAACGGTCTCTATATATCGAATTACGACGCAAGGGGGTTGCGATCAACCCGAACCCCTGGTGGTCAAGTAGCCGCGAAAGGGCGAGTGGATGATAAAGCGATGGGTCGGGGTAAGAATTGGGGTGTTGCTGACGGTCGGCGCCTTGTTGGCGCCAACCGCGTCGGCGCAGACAGCGAAGGACGGCATCTATAGTCAATTAAACCTGTTCGGCGATGTGTTGGAGCGGATCCGCTCCGACTATGTCGAAGAAGTAGACGACCCCGAATTGATCGAAGCGGCCATCGGTGGCATGTTGCGATCGCTGGATCCCCATTCGTCCTATATGCCGCCCAAAGAGTACAACGATATGCGGGAACAGATTAAGGGTGAGTTTGGCGGCTTGGGCATTGAAGTGACCATGGAAAATGGCGTGGTCAAGGTCGTCTCGCCCATTGATGACACGCCGGCGGCGCGGGCTGGATTGCAGGCCGGCGACTATATCACCCATCTTGACGACACGCCTATCATGGGCATGACCCTGGCCGACGCCGTGAAAAAAATGCGCGGCCCCGTGAATTCAGGAATTCGCCTGACCATGGTCCGTCAGGGGCTGGAAAAACCGTTCGATGTGAAGGTCGTGCGCGACATCATCCGGGTGCAATCGGTACGCTCCCGTCTGGAAGGGGACATGGTCTATGTCCGTATTACGTCGTTCACGGAGCAAACCAACAGCGGGCTGGAGGCCGCCATGGCCAAGCACAAGGCCGAATTGGGCAACCGCTTTAAGGGCGTGGTCCTGGATCTGCGGAATAATCCGGGCGGCGCCCTGGATCAGGCCATCGCGGTTACCGATGCCTTTCTGGACAAGGGCGAGATCGTTTCCACCAGAGGCCGGCGGTCGGAAGAAACCCGCCGCTATAATGCCAAAGCGGGCGATTTGGCTGACGGTCTGCTAATAGCGGTGCTGATCAATGGCGGATCGGCCTCTGCTTCGGAAATCGTTGCCGGCGCACTGCAGGACCATCAACGCGCCCTCATCATCGGTACGAAGTCGTTCGGCAAAGGATCGGTGCAGAGCATAATTCCGCTACAGGGCCATGGTGCTATCCGTCTGACCACGGCGCGCT
Organism: Pseudomonadota bacterium; assembly: GCA_027623205.1. Taxonomy (GTDB): domain Bacteria; phylum Pseudomonadota; class Alphaproteobacteria. The sequence goes on from JAQBYC010000106.1 coordinate 14,110, forward strand.
ACTACACCCCGTCGGGTACTTCCATACAGGCTAAGGGCATCGAGCCGGATGTCCTGGTCGAGCAGGTGCGGGTGGAGAAGCCGAAAGATGACCGTCGGCGCAGCGAAGCTGATTTGCCGCAACATCTGGAAGCGGAAGGCAAAACGAACGCGCCAAAGACGGCCAAAGACGATGACAGCGAGGACACAACGGACAAGCCGCGTGATTTTCAGTTGAGCTATGCGCTGGATCTGTTGCGCGGCATGGCCTTGTTGCAACGGTGAAATAAAGGGTCGTTCCAGAACCTCTAGTACGACTGATCGATCCGGGCGAATGCCCCATCCAGGATTGAGGTAGCGTGGCCACGACACCACGACGCAAAAAGCAGGCGGACGAACGATCTGCAAATTTCAGACGCCGGGCACCCAGCGCACTGGCGGTGACGGTGTTTCTATTGCTGGCGGTCGCGGCGAGCCTGGTGGCATGGTTGGGCTATAGCTATGAGCCGCCCGTGGTTCAGACCGGCATAGAGGAAGCGGTGTTGCCCATCGATCTGAGCAAAGAAGGCCGTGGGCAACAGGCGGCTCCGATCATGGTCATGAGACCCGATGAAAAACCAGCGGAGGCGGAGCCTACGGCTGAAAGCCAGGTACCGGCGCCGCCTGCAGACACAAACACCAGTACCAAACCATCCGAGCAGGAAACCCCAGCCCAAGCCAGTGCGCGGGACAGCCATGAGAGCAAGGCAGTCTCGGCTACGGGCAGCCTGGCGCCAGGGCCGGAAACTTCCCAGCAGCAGGCGGCGACGGCGCCTGCCCCCGAGCCGCAGCCACGGACCCAGGCCTTTCAAGGCACAGGCGATAAGGATGGCGCGGACAAGCCGGCGAGACCCTCGGGTCCCGCGCCTGCGGTCAAACCGGGTCCCATCGGCAAGATGATCCCCTTGACGGCCGAGGGTGGCTTGCGTCCGGCGCCCGACCCGGCCCTGATAGAATCCACCGAAAGCGGGCCCCTGCCCGTGGTGGCGCCGGATGGACGCACACCGTTGCAGGTGTATGCCCGCCCCTACAAAGCCACCGGCCGCCCCCGTATCGCCCTGGTCGTTGGCAGTCTTGGCCTTAGTCAGGCGACGACCATGGCGGCTATTCAACAATTGCCAGGCGGTGTGACGTTGGCCTTTGCGCCCTATGGCCGCAATTTGCAGGATTACGTGAACCAGGCGCGGGCAGCTGGCCATGAAGTTTTACTGCAAGTACCCATGGAGCCCATGGATTATCCGACCAACGATCCCGGGCCGCATACGCTGCTGACCAGCCTGACCATCAACCACAATCTCAAGCGGCTGGACTGGTTGTTGGGACGCTTTGCCGGTTATGTCGGCGTGGTCAATTTCATGGGTGGCCGTTTCACCGCGGCGGAATCTCACTTTCGGCCAATTTTGGAAGCCCTCCGGGACCGCGGCCTGATGTTTCTTGATGCCCGCGCTTCGTCGTCCAGCGCAGCAGGTAGTATCGCCGGCAAGATTGGCCTGACGATTGCCGTTAATGATCGAGTGGTTGATGCGATCGCCTCCCGCGCCGCGATCGACGCCAGATTGTTGGAGTTGGAACGACTGGCCAGCGCCAGCGGCGGTGCTATCGGCATCGGCTTTCCCTATCCGGTAACCATTGAACGGTTGGCCCAATGGACCCGTGTCATGGGCGATCGCGGCTATGACCTTGTCCCGATTTCGAGCCTAGCTGATCACCAAGAGGCAAAGCCTTGATACCTTTTCACGAAAGACCCTACCGCGCCTGTGTCGGCATCATGTTGATCAACGAGACCGGCCTCGTCCTGGTTGCCCGCCGTATCGACCAACGAGCGGAAGCCTGGCAGATGCCCCAAGGCGGCGTGGAAAATGACGAAACGCCACGGCAGGCCGCCTTGCGCGAACTGGCGGAAGAAATTGGCACGAACCGGGCGGAAATTATCGCCGAGAGCGCGGATTGGATACCCTACGATTTGCCGCGGGACCTTGCCGACAAGGTCTGGCAAGGGCGCTTTCGCGGCCAGACTCAGAAATGGTTTGCCATGCGTTTTCTAGGTTCGGACGAGGATGTCAATCTGGCAACGGCGGAGCCGGAATTCAATGCCTGGAAATGGACCCCCATGACGACTTTGGCGGACGTGGCCGTGCATTTCAAACGGGAGAACTACCGCCAGGTGGTAGACATCTTTCGCCATCTTGTTGCCTAGGGCATGGCTCAGAGCACCCAGCACGGAACGGTCATGATGTTGCCCGGCGCCTTTTCCGGGGCCTGGAGTTTCGCCAATCTGCGCGGCAATTTCAAAGCCGCCGGCTGGAATGTGCTGACGCCCGAGTTGCGCTATCATGATCAGCGTTCCGGGCGCCCAGGCCAGCCCTCGGACCCGCGTTTGGCGCAGACCGGATTGGCGGATTACGTTGCCGATTTGAGCAGCAGCATTGAGGCATTGGAACGGCCGCCGGTTCTGTTGGGCCATTCCATGGGCGGGCTGTTGGCGCAACTATTGGCGGCGAAGGGTTTGGCGCGGGCCATGATCCTGCTGACACCGGCGCCGCCATGGGGCCTGCTGCCGTCTTCCGAGAATGAGATCGCCGCCGCCATGGGGTTGATGTCCGTGGGACCGTTTTGGAACCAAACCCTAAATGCAACATTCGAAATAGCCGCCAAGAATTCACTGAATTGCCTCCCACCCGCTCGCCAAAAGGATATTTTCGCACAATTCGTGCCCGAATCCGGCCGGGCCCTGTTCGAAAGTCTGTTCTGGATGTTCGATCTGGGCCGGGCCTCCTACGTCAACGCCGTGAACGTGGATTGTCCGGTACTGGCCATTTCGGGCGGCCGTGACCGGGTTGTCTCGCCAGCCACCGTGCGCAGTATCGCCGACAAATATCGCGATTTGGCGACTTACCTGGAATTCGGCGATATGGGTCATATGCTGTTGTTGGAAGACGGTTGGCACGCGGTCGCCAGCGCCTGTTGCGATTGGCTTGAGACCGTTTAGACCATTTTCGATATTCATTGAGTCACCGAGCCACCCGCTCCCCCTCCCGACCACCCACAGGATTAT
>JAQBYC010000107.1 GCA_027623205.1 Pseudomonadota bacterium
CCTAGCAAATAAAAGCGGACATTTAATGTGCTACAAAAACCGGACATCTGTATGTGTCATTGACACGGTCTGAACGATGCCTGAAACCGCATAGGGTCTAAAATTGTGACGCGTGAAACGGCACCTGATACAATGCTTTAGCGTTTGCAATCCACAACGGCGGGGCTATAGTCCGCCCGCCCAAAGCTAAATACCGGAGAATTTTCATGCTGATTTCGCCCGCTTATGCGCAGGCCGGCGGTGCGCCCGGCGGTGATATGTTTATTCAATTGATGCCATTGCTGCTGATTTTCGTCGTCTTTTGGTTCTTTTTAATTCGCCCGCAGCAAAAAAAGGCCAAGGATCATCGAGAGATGGTGTCGAATGTGCGCCGCGGCGATCAGGTGGTCACAGGCGGCGGCCTGTTGGGCAAGGTCGTCAAGGTCGTTGATGAAAACACCGTGCAGGTGGAATTGGCGGAGAATGTCCGGGTCAAAGTGATTTCGTCGACCCTGTCGGACGTGCTGAGCAAGGGTACGCCGGTAGCGGGTGGCGGTGGCGGTGGCGGTGGCGGCGGCAAGGCCGATCCTAAAACTGACAGCAAAGCTGACGATGAGGGTAATGCGGCTGGTGGCGCCGCGCCGGCGCAAAAAAAATCATTCTTCAGCTTCGGCTCCAAAAAATAGGTCACGACCGCCCTTATCATGCTGTATTTCGCCCCCTGGAAAGTCGCCCTGGTCGCCGTGCTGTGTCTGCTCGGCCTGGCATTTACGATCCCCAATTTCCTGCCCGTGCGGATCGCCGAGGGTTTGCCCGGCTGGCTGCCGCATAAACAGGTCAACCTGGGCTTGGATCTGCAGGGCGGCTCGCATCTGCTGTTGGAGGTTGAGGCCGAAGTCGTGGTGCAGGAACGTTTGGCCGCCCTGGTGGATTCCGTGCGTCCCGCCCTGCGCGGCAAGAGCATCGGCTATCGGGATCTGGGCGAACGCGATAATGCCGTCACCGTGACGATTCGCAAGCCCGAGCAAATGGACCTGGCGGTGGAGGAAATCCGCAAATTGGCGGTGCCGATCCAGGGCAATGCCATGGCCGGTATCACCGGCGGCCAGGACATCGACGTATCGGTGGTCAACGACAATCAGATCGCTGTTACCTTGACCGAGAAGGCGATCCAGCAGCTTCGCCGTTCGGCGGTCGAGCAATCAATCGAAATCGTACGCATACGCATCGATGAACTGGGCACGCGGGAGCCAACCATCCAGCGCCAGGGGGACGAACGCATTCTGGTTCAGGTGCCGGGCTTGCAGGATCCTGAACGGCTAAAAAGACTTCTGGGCCAAACAGCCAAGATGGATTTCCGTCTGGTTGATGTGACCGCCTCGCCGACCGAGATTATGGCCGGCGCACGGGTGCCGCCGGGCTCGGAATTATTGGAATCCCACGAACGCAATCCCGATGGCAGCGCCGTCAACATGTACGTGGTGCGTAAACGGGTCATGGTAAGCGGCGATACCCTGGTGGATTCCGCGGCAACCTTTCAAGACAACATGCCCGTGGTTTCGTTCCGATTTGATTCTGTCGGCGCCAAGCGATTTGGCGATGCGACCGCCAAGAACGTTCACAAACCGTTCGCCATCGTGCTTGACCGCCGGGTGATCAGCGCCCCGGTGATCCGCGAGCCGATCCTGGGCGGCTCCGGCATCATCAGCGGCAATTTCACGGTTCAGGAGGTACAGGACCTGTCCCTACTGCTTCGCGCCGGTGCCTTGCCGGCGCCCTTGAAGATCTTGGAGGAGCGCACCGTGGGGCCGGCCCTGGGGGCTGATTCCATTGCCGCCGGCAAGATCGCCTGCATCATCGCCTTTGTCGCCGTCATGGTCTTCATGGTGCTGTCCTATGGCCTTTTTGGCATCGCCGCCGACATCGCGCTTTTGATCAATCTGTTTTTGATTTTGGGCGCGCTATCGCTATTGCAGGCGACGCTAACCCTGCCCGGCATCGCCGGCATCGTTTTGACCATTGGCATGGCGGTGGATGCCAATGTCCTGGTGTTCGAACGGGTCCGTGAAGAGGTGCGCACGGGCAAGACGCCATTCGCGGCCATGGAGGCGGGCTATCAGCGCGCCCTCGGCACCATCCTGGATGCCAATATCACCACCTTTATTGCTGCCGTGATCCTGTTTGTCATGGGATCCGGCCCGATCAAGGGCTTTTCCGTTACCCTGGGCATAGGCATCCTCACGTCGGTCTTTACCGCCGTTACCGTAACCCGGCTGATGCTGGTTATCTGGTTGCGCCGGTCGCGGCCCGCGGCACTGCCGATTTAGGGGCGTCGAGAATGTTTCTTATCAAACTTGTCCCTAACAAGACCAATATCCAGTTCATTCGGTGGCGCAAACTGGCCATGGCCATTTCGGCATCGTTGGTATTGCTCTCGGCCATCATGGCCTTTGCGCCGGGCCTGAATTTCGGTATCGATTTCCGTGGCGGCATTCTGATCGAGGTGAAGACCAAGGGCCCGGCTAATCTACGCGACATGCGCGCCAATCTCGGCCGATTGGACCTGGGCGAAGTGTCTTTGCAGGAATTTGGCGCCAAAGACACTGTATTGATCAGGATCGAGAAACAGGCTGGCGACGCCACGGCCCAGCAGAAGGCGGTGGCAAAAGTGCGTACCGCCCTTGGCGATGGCCTGGACTATCGCCGCACCGAATTCGTCGGTCCCAAGGTCAGTGGCGAATTGATTGAAGTTGGCGCCATGGCCATAGCCCTGTCGGTGGTTTTGATGCTGATCTATATCTGGTTCCGCTTCGAATGGCATTTCGGCGTTGGCGCCGTGGTTGCCCTGGTCCATGACGTGGCGCTGTCCGTGGGCATGTTCGCCGTCACGCAGATGGAGTTCAACCTATCCACCATCGCCGCGCTGTTGACCATCGTCGGCTATTCCATCAACGACACCGTGGTCGTCTATGACCGGGTGCGGGAGAACCTGCGCAAGTTCAAGACCATGGCGCTGTCCGACGTCTTGAACCTCGCCATCAATGATACGCTATCTCGCACCACAATGACGTCGGTCACCACTTTGTTGGCGTTGGTGGCATTGTTCATCTTCGGCGGCGCGGTTATTCAGGGGTTTGTCTTTGCCATGATCTGGGGCGTTTTCGTCGGCACCTATTCCTCGATCTTCATCGCCGCACCGTTGCTGATCGTCCTGGGCCTGGGCGACCGGCACCGTGGTGGCGCGGACCTCCAGGGGGATCAGAGTAAGGCACGGACGTCCAGTTGACGCCCAGATAACAGATGGATATTACGCCGCCCGTCGCCGCCGATCGCCAATTGATTCAAGGCTATGGGAAAGGCGGGTTTAGGGTCTCGGGTACGCGGCATTCGGGCTCTATCCTGGTACTGCCGCGCCTGACCCTCGCCTGGCCTCTCCAGGATATAGAGAAGCTCACGATCGATGATCTGGCACCCATCCGCGATGCGGAGGACGCCACCGGCGTACTGTTGCTGGGTTGCGGCGACAAGGGCGCGCTGATTGCACCGGACCTGCGGGCAGAGGTCAGGAGTTGGGGTGTCGTGATAGAGGCCATGGGGACGGGTGCAGCCTGCCGCACCTATAATGTCCTGCTCAGCGAAGACCGTGATGTCGCCGCCGCCCTGATCGCCATCGACTGATGTAGACAAGAGCGCCCCTGCCTATGTTCTCATACTGGATACCGATCACGATTTTTGCCGCGTTCATGCAGAACCTGCGGTCGGCATTGCAAAAGTATATAAAGAGCCGCCTGTCTACCGGCGGCGCGTCTTATGTGCGCTTTCTTTACGCTTGGCCGATGGCCCTATTGTACCTCTGGGCGGTGCATGCTTATGGCGGTTATCCCCTACCCAGCGTCAATTGGCTGTTCCTGGTTTATTGTTTTCTGGGGAGTCTGACGCAAATCCTCTTCACCTTTATTCTGATCTATTTGTTCTCCTTGCGTAATTTCGCCGTGGGCACGACGTTTTCAAAAACCGAAATCCTGCAAATCGCGCTGCTTGGCCTGATCCTGTTGGGCGACGAAGTCAGCCTGGCCGGCACGGGGGCCATCATACTTGGATTGGTTGGCGTGGTGATGCTTTCGATGGCGCAATCCGCTCTTACCTGGCGGAACCTGGCGACATCGCTGTTTGAAAAATCGACGATGGTTGGCTTGGTCTGCGGCGCCTTCCTTGGCGCCTCCGTGGTATTCTTTCGTGGCGCGACCTTGTCCCTGGGCGATGGCGAGGTGATTATCCGCGCCGCCTTTTCACTGGCCGTGGCTTTGACCATGCAAACCGTCATGATGGGGATCTATTTGCTGGTCCGGGAACCGGGGCAGATGACGGCGGTGCTAAAGAATTGGCGGCCGGCCGCGATGGTGGGTATCGCGGGGTTTTTGGGCTCCGTCGGCTGGTTTACCGCCTTTACCCTGCAAAACGCCGCCTATGTGCGGGCCGTGGGTCAGGTCGAACTGATCTTCACCTTCATCGCCTCGGCGGTCTTTTTCAAGGAGAAGACCAACCGGGTCGAGTTGATCGGCATATTCATCATCCTCCTCGCCATCATCGCCATTATTCTAACGGGCTGACTTTGGCCCCGCCCCAAGGTTTATGTCTGAATACGATTGAGACTGGCGAGCACGCGGTAACAGGTCTCCACCGTGGGCACGGACAGACCATGTTTTCCGGCTTCCCGCACTGTGTAACCAAAGGTTTCCTCCACCTCGAACTGTTTGCCCTTGTCCACGTCCTGCAGCATGGATTGGCGAAAGTTGGGGGCGATCTTGCTTTGCGCCTGGCCGCGTTGTTGCAACAGTGCGACCAACTCGTCCTCGCCCTTCGTGGCAACGGCGTCCAAATCGAATGGCGGTCCGGCCTTGAGCGGAATTCCCAAATGCCGGGGCAATTGCGCCGTCTCGCGCATGATGCGGGCGACAATGCGGGCGCTATCCTGGTCGGCAAGGAATTTCCAGGTCTCCGCCCGTGTCAGCACGGCCAGTGCCGAGAGGCCCAGCCAGCCGACGAATTTCGACCATTCCTCGGACAGGATATTATCCGAGGCGCCGGCGGGCAGGCCGGCGGATTGCAGTTCAGCGACGATCTTCTCCACCCTGGCGCTGACCGGGCCTGACAGCTCGCCGATGATGACGGGATTGGCCATCATGTAATTGACCGCGCCATCCGCCTGAACAGCCCCGCCCAGCATGCCAACGGCGCCCAGCACCGCCCCGTCGCCGAAGCCCGCGGCCAGTTGGCTGTTCTTCATCACACCGTTCTGGATGGAAAACACATTGCCAATGGTCATATGGCGCACCGTATGGATGGCGGCGGCGGTGTCATAGGTCTTTGTCGCGAGAATCAATACATCCGCCGATGACAGCGCGCTGGGCTGATCGACGATCTCCATCCCGACCGCGAAATCTTCCACTCCGGTGATCGTGACACCCTGCCTGGCCAGTTGTTCGGCACGGGCGCCGCGGGCGATCAAGGCGACGTCCTTGCCGGCGCGGGCCAGAAAGGCGGCGATCACCGTGCCCAGGGCGCCGGCGCCCAAGACGACAAATCTCATCTTTTGATCCAATCTGCGATGGTTCGAGAAATTTTCAATTAATTGGAGTCGCTCTCGCGACCTAAGTAATTGGTTCAATTTCTCAATTCTTAAAGAGTCTGAGCCTGTTTCAAGGAAGCATGCTCTAGCTTGGAAACGCCCTAAATAGGCGGGTGGGCGCGGATGACATCCTCGTTCAGTTCCGTGCCCCAACCGGGACCCTTGGGCAGCTTCAGGTAGCCGTCCTCAATCTCGGGTACGTAGGTGACAATATCGTCCTTCCACGGCACGTCGTCCACATCGATTTCCATGATGCGGAAGTTGGGCAGGGCCGCGCACATATGGGCGCTCATGATGCTGGATAGATGGCCATAGAAATTATGCGGTGCGACGTTGATTTCATAGGCCTCGGCCATGGCCGCGATCTTCATGGAATGAAAAATTCCGTTCCAGGGCAGGTCTACGATCGCCACGTCCATTGCGTGCTGTTCGAAAAAAGGCCGGAATTCGCGCAACCGGAACAGGGACTCGCAACTGGCGATGGGTGTCTGCACGGAATTGCGGATGTGACGCAGGGCGGCCGGGTCATAAAGATCGATCTCGAACCAGGTCAGTCCCAAATCATCCAGGGCTCTGGTGATCTGTAAATAGCCCTCGGTCTTGCAGTTGAAATTGATATCCAGATGGATGCCTATGTCGGGCCCCGCACCTTCGCGGAACGCTTGCAATTGGGCCCGCAAATTATCGATGAGTTTCTTCTCGACGTTCAGTTCCGGGCCGCCCGCGCCCCGGCCAAAGCCGGGCATATACAACGGCGGGTCTTGATCGAAGAGGAAAATATTGGTCTTCAGGCCCTTATATCCGCTGTCCCGAACCCGGGCGCCCAGGGCGACGACGTCATCCAGGGACTTGAGCTGTGGCCGGCCGATAGCTGCTGCCGCCTTGCGGTTCATCAGATAGCTGCCGCAATGGGACCAATACAGCTGCATGCGGTCCCGGACCGCCCCGCCCAACAGGTCATAGACCGGCACGCCCAGGGCCTTGCCCTTGATATCCATCAGGGCGTTTTCGATCGCCGCCATGGCCTGTTGATTGATGCCTCCAGGCGCCTGCCGGGTCATGGCGTACAGCCGTTGGCTGATGGCCTCGTGATTACGCGGATTGTCACCCACGATGGTTTCCACCAGGGCCTCTATCACGCCGGTCAGGCCTTTGCTGCCATAACTTTCGCTGTATTCGGAAATGCCGGTCAAACCGTCGTCGGTCTGAAGTTTCAAGAAGGAAAAATTGCGCCAGCCCGCACCGCAATGCAGGGTTTCACAGCCGGTGATTTTCATAGCCCGATCCTGATCGTTGAATTGCCACATGTTGTTGCCGCCAGCGTAGCAACTGTTTGCTGGATTGGCTTCAGTCTTTATTGCGGCAGGCATTTGTTTTACGGCTCAATTCGCGATACCGTCAGGGCCACAATAATGGAACAATCGGGATGGAGGCGGGACCATGTCGCGACCCTGGGAAAAATATTACACCGACGCTGCCAAGAACTTCGATGCGGAAAATATGCCCCATGGCACTCTGGTTGAGTTGATCAATGATGCCGGAGAGAAATACGCAACGCGTCCGGCGGCGACCACGATCCTGCCCAATGGCGCCACGGCGACGATCAACTATGGCGAACTTCTGGAACATGCCAAGGATTTCGCGGCCTATCTGCGTGAGAGCGCGGGCCTGCAACGCGGCGAGACCGTGGCGTTGATGACCCCGAATTGCATAGATTTCACCATTGCCGCGTCCGGCGCGTTCCTGGCCGGCGCGGTCTGCACCAACATCAATCCGCTCTATACAGTACCGGAACTCGAGCATCAGCTTAACGACAGTAAGGCGAAGGTGCTGGTTATCATCGATATGTTTGGCGACAAGGTTGACGCGGTTCTTGGCAAGACCGGGGTGCGCCAGGTGGTGAGAATCTCGCTGTTGGAATTTTTTCCCGCTATGAAGAAACTGATTATCGGTTTTGTTCTGAAACGGGTGAAAAAGGTCATTCCCCAAATCAACAGCCCGCATATCGACTTTGCCGCAGCCCTGGCGGCGGGTCGCCGGGCGCGCGGGGGCGGCGGCGTGGATATCGCGGCCTATACCGCGGGCCTGCAGGGCGGCGATACGGCCCTGTTCCAATATACCTCGGGCACCACGGGGCGCAGCAAGGGCGCTGAATTGAGCCATACGGGCATCCTGGCCAATGCACATCAGGCGCAGACCTTGATCGGACATGTACGCGATCCCCAGGGCGATACCACCCTGGTGATCCTGCCGCTCTATCATATTACCGCTTTTGCCCTGATTTTCATTATCGGCGTCAGCAGTGGTGATCATCTTGTGCTGGTGCCGTCGCCGCGTCCGCCCTCGAACCTGAAGACGGCGTTCGAAAACTTTGACGTTACCGTGTTCACCGGCATCAACACATTGTTCGCGGCATTGATGGAGGAGCCCTGGTTTGATCGTGGCTTATTCAAGCATGTCAGATTTTGCGGTTCCGGCGGCGCCGCCCAGCATACCGAGGTTGCCCGCCGTTGGGAGGAAAAGACCGGCATCGAAATTTACCAGGGCTATGGCATGACCGAATGCTGCGGCGTCATGAGCCTGAACCCCGTCGGCGAAAACCGCCTGGGCACGGTCGGCATTCCGGTGCCCGGCCTGGACGTGCGGATCGTCGATGACAACGATGTGGAGCAACCCATCGGCTCGCCCGGCGAGTTGCTCTTCAAGGGTCCAACCATCATGAAAGGCTATTTCGGCCGCCCGGAAGCCACGGCCGAAGCGCTCAAGGATGGCTGGCTTTATTCCGGAGACATCGCGGTGATGGACGAGGACGGTTTTCTTGAAATTGTTGACCGTAAAAAGGACATGATCCTGGTCTCCGGCTTCAATGTCTCACCCAACGAGATCGAGGACGTAATCGCAAAGTTCGATGGCGTGATCGAGGTCGGTGTGATTGGCATACCAAACGAGAGGTCCAGCGAGGTGCCCATGGCTTTCGTGGTTGCGACGGACCCCAGGGTGACGGAAGAAGCGATTATCGCCCATTGCCACGAGAATTTAACCAACTACAAAGTGCCGAAACGCATCGTCATCGTTGACGAAATCCCCAAGTCGCCGGTCGGCAAGGTGCTGCGCCGGGAATTGCGCGATATGGTCCCGGACTAGGCAGGCGGCTTTATTCGCTATACGGGGAGCAATATTTTTGACTTGGGGACGGACGGTATGGACTATGACCTGAAGATTGTTGGCGGCACCATTGTTGATGGCGGCGGCAGCCAGGGCTATCGCGGCGATTTGGGGATCCGGGACGGCCGCGTGGTGGCGCTGGGCGAGGCCAGGGGAGAAGCCACGCGCAGTATGGATGCCGGTGGCCTGGTCGTCTGCCCCGGTTTTGTCGATATCCATACCCATTATGACGCCCAGGTTCTGTGGGACCCGATGCTGACCATTTCGCCCTGGCACGGCGTCACCACCGCCGTCATGGGCAATTGCGGTTTCGGCGTTGCGCCCATGCGTCCCCACGACCGCCAGGGCATCATGCGAACCCTGGAAAAGGTCGAGGGCATGAGTTACGAGGCGCTGGAGGCCGGCCTGGGCCTGGACTGGCCGTTTGAGAGTTTTCCCGACTATCTGGCCACGGTTGAAGGCCGCGGCACGGCGATCAATTTGGCGGCCTTTATCGGCCATACGCCGGTGCGCCTGTATGTCATGGGCGCGGAGGCCTCGGAGCGCGAGGCGACCGCGCGGGAGGTTGAGGCCATGGCGGATATTGTGCGCCAGGCCATGGCGGCGGGCGCCATCGGGTTCTCCACTTCGCAGGCAGCCACCCACCATGCCTTTGACGGCCGGCCAATTCCCAGCCGTTTGGCGGCGTTCAGCGAGGTCGACGCCCTGGTTGGCGCCATGGCGGAGTCCGGCGGCGGCATCATGCAATGCACCATCGGCAAGAAACTGTTTCACGACGAGATGACCGAACTGGCCCGCCGGCACAAGGTGCCGGTGACCTGGACCGCCCTGCTTTCCGGAATGGCGGGACCCGGATCCCACAAAAGGCATCTTCAGCGCACGGCGGAACAACGGGCCGAGGGGCTGAATATCGTGCCGCAGGTGGCCTGCCGGCCGATCTTGTTCGATTTTGATTTCGGCGAGCCGTTTCCGTTCGAGATGCTGCCCCTGTTCGGCGACACCATGCGGACCGACCGTCAGGGCAAAAAGGCGATTTATCGGGACGATAGTTTTCGCCGGAATTTCAAGGCGGATACCGACCCAAAGGTCAAGAACCTGCTGGCGGACTGGGCCGGGCGGACGATGATCTCCACCGCTCCAGCCGACCGCACCCTCGAGGAGCGGCCTTTGGCCGCGGTCGCGGCGCAGCGCGGTATCGATCCCATCGACCTGGCACTGGACCTGTCCATCGACAGCGACTTCGCCGCCCGTTTCCGCATGCCCTTCCTCAATTTTGATCATGACGAGGTCGGCGAGTTGCTGGCGGATGACAACACGGTGGTCGCCCTGTCGGATGCCGGCGCCCATGCCTCGCAGCTATGCGATGCCTGTTATGCCACCCATCTGTTGGGCCATTGGAGCCGGGACGAGGGCGCGATGCCCCTGGAAAAGGCCGTTCATATGTTGACCCGGAAACCAGCCGATCTGATGGGCCTTAAGGACCGTGGCCGCCTGGCCCTGGGCGGTCCGGCGGATGTTGTGCTGTTCGACCCCGACAGCGTCGGCGCTTCGGGCCTGAGCCGCGTCCATGACCTGCCCGCCGGTCAGGATCGCCTTGTGGCCCAGGCCATGGGCATCCAGGCCGTCATCGTCAATGGCACCGTGATCCGCGAAGACGGCGCGGATGCAGTCAGCCCCGGCGATGGCCTGCCGGGCCAGATGCTGCGTAGCGGTCGGGCGGCCTGAGCCGATGGACGGGCGAACCATCGGGATAGTCGCGCCCGGCGACATGGGTGGCGGTGTCGGGCAGGCTTTGGCTCAAGCCGGCCATGACGTGGTGACCACTCTGGCGGGCCGCAGCGAGGCCAGCCGGGCGCGGGCGGAGCGGTGCGGCTTTCGCGATCTGCCGGATCTGGACCAGGTCGTGCGGGAAGCGGCCTTGATCCTGTCTATTCTGCCGCCGGCCTCCGCCATCGATTTGGGGCGGGAGGTTGCCGCCGCCATGACGCGAACCGGCGCGCGGCCCGCCTATATGGACTGCAACGCTGTCTCTCCCGCCACGGCGGCGCGGATCGCCGATCTGATCGGGGCGGCGGGCGCCACTTTCATCGATTGCGGCATCATCGGCTGGGCGCCCGGCAAGGGCCCCCAACCCACGCGTTTCTATGTTTCCGGGCCTGATCTGACCTTGGCGGATGCCCTGGCCGTGGACGGCATCCTGGTCAAGGGCCTGGGGGGGGAAGTCGGCCGCGCCTCGGCCTTGAAAATGCTGTACGCGGGTCTGAACAAGGGGCGTTTCTCTCTCATGGCCGCGATCGCGACGGGGGCGGAAGCCTTTGGCCTGCTGGATGAACTGGGCGAGGAACTCAGCTTCAGTCAAGGCGACACCTGGTCGTATATGCAAGGCAGTATCCCGCGCCTGCCGGCGGATGCGGAACGCTGGTGGCCGGAGATGGAGCAGATTGCCGAAACTCTGGAAAGCGCCGGGGTCAGCGGCGATTTTCATCATGGTGCGGCCTGGATGCTGCGCCTGATGGCGGCAACGCCTCTATCGGCGGAAACCCGCGAAACCATTGATCAGAACCGCACCATGGCTGAAACCGTGCGGATCTTCGCGGAACATCTGGAGAAACCGGGTAAATAAAGAGCCGGTAGCATGGGGATTGCGGCAGGGCAGGGGCTTTGCCACACTGCCACACCTTTCAACCGATCACAGTTGGATTTTCATGACATATCACGTCTATAGCGGCGCCCGTAAAGTGCCTCTGGAAGAAGTTGCGTTGAGTGGCGCCAAGGCGGCCGCCGGCCTGGTGTCCCTGGGCCTGGGCGATGGCGACAGCTTCGCCACGGTGACCCGCAACGACATTGCCATGCTGGAAACCATGATCGCCGGCAATCTGATCGGTGCCTATGCGGTGCCCGTCAACTGGCATGCCACGGGCGAAGAAGCGGGCTATATGCTGACGGATTCCAACGCCAAGGCGATCATTGTGCACGCGGATCTTTTGCCCGGCATTGCCGATCATCTGCCCCAAGGGGTGCCCGTGATCATTGTCGCCACGCCGCCCGAAATTGCCGGCGCCTACGGCATCCCACCCGAATTGTGCGAGGTTCCCCCTGGCGCCATGGAATGGGAAGCCTGGCGGGATGGTTTTGCGCCCTGGACCAAGGAACCGCCATTGCAACGGGGCAGTATGATTTATACCTCCGGCACCACGGGCAACCCCAAGGGCGTGCGGCGCGAGCCGACCTCGGCCGACCGCCAGGCCCGGATCGGCGAACTGGCCATGCGGGCATTCGGCATCGGTTCGGGCGGTTGTTGCGCCATGACCGGGCCGATGTATCATTCCGCGCCCAACGCCTATGCCCGCCTCGCCATGACCCTGGGCAACGATCTTCACCTGCTGCCCCGTTTCGAGCCCGAGGAACTGTTACAGGCAATCGAGAACCATAAACTCAGCCATATGCACGTGGTGCCGACCATGTTCGTGCGCATGCTGCGCCTGCCCGACGAGGCGAAGACGAAATACGATATGTCCTCTCTGGTGCATGTCATTCATGGCGCCGCGCCGTGCCCGCCCGAGGCCAAGAAGCGAATGATCGCGTGGTGGGGGCCGGTGATTTTCGAATATTATGGCTCGACCGAGGCCGGGATCGTCAGTGTGGCCAATAGCGCCGATGCGCTGGCCAAGCCGGGTACCGTGGGCCGGCCCCTGGATGGCACCCTGGTACGGATCTATGACGATGACGGCAATATTCTGCCCACGGGCGAAAGCGGTGAGATTTACATGAACATGAACGATCTGTCCGACTTCACCTATCACAACAAGCATGACAAGCGGGTGGAGATTGAACGGGACGGCATGGTCACCAACGGCGATGTCGGCTACCAGGATGCAGATGGCTATCTGTTCCTGAATGACCGCAAGCGCGACATGATCATTTCCGGCGGCGTGAATATCTATCCGGCGGAGATCGAGGCGGCGTTGCAGGGCATGCCCGGTGTACAGGATTGCGCCGTCTTTGGTATTCCCCACGATGAATTTGGTGAATCCGTTGCCGCCGCCATAGAACTGCAGCCAGGCGCCAGCGTGTCAGCCGAGGCGGTCAAGGATTTTCTGCGCGCGCACATCTCAGCCTACAAAATTCCGCGCGAGGTGACCTTTCACGCAGCCATGCCGCGTGAGGATACGGGAAAAATATTCAAGAGGAAACTGCGCCAGCCTTATTGGGAGCGCGCGGGCCGGCAAATCTAGAAGCCATGAAATGGCCGTCGATGCCTGATGGGTGACGTTGGTTAACTCGCCAGCTTGTCCTTTGAAAAAGTCGAAGGCAACGACGGCCCCGGTTGCTTGGGGCGGGTCTTGTCATGCCGCGCGGCCATGTCGGCGTGGTCTTTCAATGCTTGATCCAGCGATCGTAACGGCAGTTGCAGATAGGGACTGCTTAGGAGGCCTTCTTCCATCTTATTCATGATCTTTCCACAGAGTTATTCACAAAGTTATTCACAGGATTGCCCGTGATATGTAAAGATAAGCTAACAATTAATGTAATCTGAAAGAATTTGGTTAACAAAGTATGAACGCGATCTTGACCCTGACGATGAGCGACTCCCAAATGCGCCGCCAGGGCTGTTTTTCGATTGGGGATGGGTTGGTAACTATTTGATTTATGGTAAGTATTTTTGTCGAGTATCTTGTTGGTGCGCAAACCGCCCTGTTCGTCCTTGGCGCCTGTACGGTCGGCGTCATGACGTTGCGGCAGTATCGCAAAAAGAGAATTGGACCGATTCGGCAACGTAACGCTGCGTGCTCCGTGGCCGCGACCCGGCTTAGTTGTCGCCGAAGACCGCTGCTGCCGGGCGGCGCAGATGGCGGACATTGCCCTGCCGTCGGGTGAGCCCGGATGTGTCAAAAAATTCCAAGACCTCAATGGCGACATTGCGCCCGATGCCGGTATCATTCTTAAAGGCGGCAGCGGTAAAGCCTTCCTCGGGCGCGGCCGCGCATAACCTTTCCACGGCCTCGGCCAGTTCGCGTACCGCGGCGGGCGGAAAGTAACGGTTTGGCGCCACGGCCATGAGACGTCCCTGGCGGGCGCAGCGCTTCAGGAAGGCTTCCATCTGCTTGGGGTCCATTTTTAATTCTTCCGCCAGTTCGCGCACCCGTGGGGGACGAATGCCGCCTTCCTCCAGTATCAGGGCCACCGCTTTCCACAACGCCAGGTCCGAATCCGATGGCCGGGGGCTGTGACTGGGCAGACGCAGGGACATACCGTCGCGGATGATCGCGCGTTGATCTACCAGATGGCCAATGGCCGCCGCCAGCAACGCCGGCGCGGGGGGAGACGTTAAGGCGCCGCGCAGGGCGTGATCGTTGGGGCCTACCGCCTCGGGTTGTTTTGCATGCCACGCCGCCAGGGCCGCCAGGATAGCCTGCTCGACCAGCTGCCAGCGATCCAGGGATAGGGCCAGATCGCCATCACTGGCGGACAGAATGATTTGCCCTTCCATTTGGCGCAGATTTGCTGACTCCGCCTCGGTCAAATTGCG
Organism: Pseudomonadota bacterium; assembly: GCA_027623205.1. Lineage (GTDB taxonomy): Bacteria > Pseudomonadota > Alphaproteobacteria. The sequence goes on from JAQBYC010000107.1 coordinate 14,304, forward strand.
GGTTTGAGCAAACCGCGGCAGGTTCACGCCATTGATCGCACCCTGACTCGCTACGCCCAGCATGGCGGTCAGGGCCGGTTCGGGGGCCTCTGTCTCCATGGCCCTTAGCATCGCCAGACGATCCGGCCGGGCCCGGCCGCGATGGGGCGGGAAGGGGTCGATCACCACGCCACCGGCCAGGGTACGCTGGGCCGATTGATCGCGGAGGATGAAGCGGTCGCCAAACAGAGCCCCAATGGGAGCGTCCAAAACCAGTTGCGCCAGGGCATCCTCGCCCGGCATGATGCGGCGCTCTCCCAACACCGCGATATGGCCGGTAATATCAACGGCGGCCAGATGCAGATGCACGGGTGTCCAGTGGGCCAGGGGCTTTGCCTCGCTTTCCAGCACCCGGACCCGGGCATCAAATTTGCGTACCGGCGCATGTGCGGGCGCGGCCAGCAGCCAGTCGCCCCGTCCGACCACGGATTGGTGCAAATCCGCGCCCGCGATGTTGACGGCGCAGCGCTGCCCGGCGCGGCCAATATCCGCCGCGCGGTCCAGGGCGCGCAGGCCGCGTACCCGGGCTTCGATGCCCTCGGTTTTGCCATGGCAGGCCAGGATCAGGCGATCACCCACGGCGACCCGGCCGGAAAAGACCGCGCCGGTGACGATCAAGCCGGCACCGGGCACGGTGAAAGCGCGGTCGATGGACAGGCGGAAATGGCCTGGGTCGGTAGCCGCTGCGCGCTCTGCATGGCCGCGCGCCGCAGCTTCGAGATGCTGTTTCAATTCAGCCATGCCGGTGCCGACCTCGCCGGACACCGGAAACAGGGGCGAACCGGCCAGGGGCGTGGGGGCGAGAAGCGCACTGACCTCTGCCATAACCTCCTGTACCCGTTCAGGATCAACCCGGTCGATTTTGGTAATGGCGACCGCGCCCTGCTGGATGTCCAATAATCCCAGGATCGCCAGATGTTCCTCGGTTTGGGGCATCACGCCGTCGTCGGCGGCCACCACCAACAAGGCGAAATCGATGGAGGCAACGCCCGCCAGCATGTTTTTGACGAAGCGTTCGTGGCCAGGAACATCGACAAAGCCCATGACGATGCCGGCGCCGGACTTTGGGCCGGCTTCCGCGCCGGCTTCCGGCCCGGCCGCGGTTGCCACATCTTGATAGGCAAAACCAATATCGATGGTCAGGCCGCGCTTTTTCTCTTCCGGCAGGCGGTCCGTATCGACGCCGGTCAAGGCCCTTACCAGTGTTGTCTTGCCATGGTCTACATGGCCGGCGGTTGCGATGATCATGCCCTAATTTACCTGCAATTCCGGCAATTGCCCCAACCAGGCCGCTTCGTCCTCCAGACAGCGCAAATCGAAATGCAGGGCATCGCCGGTGATCCGGCCCAGGACCGGGATGGGCAGGTCGCGAAAGGCCGTGGCCAGGCGCTTCAGGGCGCCACCCGTTCCGCGCCGTCCCGTATTGGGCTTGATGACCAGGGCAACGCTGTCCAGGCTTTCCACCGGTAACGAGCCGCTGCCAATTTGGCCGCTGCAGGGGCGGATACCGACCTGGGCCCGATCGCCCAGAGCTTTTTGCAGGACCGGGCCGACCCGTTCCGCCATGGCCTGTATCTCGGCCACCGGGCGGGTCAACAGGCGCAGGGTTGGCAGTCTGGCCTGCAAGGTTTCCGGTTGGGCATAAAGCCGCAAGGTGGCGGCCAGGGCCGCCATGGTCATCTTATCGACCCGCAGGGCGCGCTTCATTGGATTGCGCTTCAGCTTTGCGATCAGATCCGCCCGTCCGGCGATCAGGCCCGCTTGCGGTCCGCCCAACAGCTTGTCGCCCGAAAAGCTGACCAGATCCGCGCCCTGGGACAGGGTTTCGCGGACCGTGGTTTCGTGGGGCAGACCCAGCGCCGCCATATCGATCAACGAACCGCTACCCAGATCAACCATATAGGGCAGGCCGTGCTGGTGGGCCAGGGCGGCCAGATCCTGATCCGCCACCTCCGCCGTGAAGCCCTGCACCACATAGTTCGAGGTATGAACCTTCATCAGGGCGCCCGTGCGCGGCGTCATGGCCCGGGTGAAGTCCGCTAGATGGGTGCGGTTGGTGGTGCCGACTTCGACCAGGCGGGAGCCGGCCCGGCGCATGATTTCCGGGATCCGGAAGGCGCCGCCGATCTCGATCAACTCACCCCGCGAAACCGGGACTTCGCGCCGGTTGGCCAGGGTGTTCAGCATCAACAGAACGGCGGCGGCATTGTTGTTGACCACGGTTGCCGCCTCGGCCCCGGTCAGGCGGCACAGCCAATCCTCGACATGATCGTCCCGGTCGCCGCGCCGGCCTCGCCCCAGATCAAATTCCAGATTGGCGGCGCCACGGGCGACCGACGCCATGGCAGCAATCGCCTCTTCCGCCAGCGGGGCCCGGCCCAGATTAGTATGCAGGACGGTGCCGGTCAGATTGAATACCGGCTGCAATGACATTTGCAGGGCCGCGCCGACCCGCGCCTCGATCCGGCGGGCCAGGCCGTCGATGCTGGCGTCTTGCGCTTTGCCCTGGCTGAGTTGCCGGCGCAACTGGCCCAATTCAGCGCGTGCTTCGTCCAGCACCAGTTGTCGGCCGGTCCGCGACAGCAATTGCTGCAGACCGGGGTCCCGCAACAGGCGGTCAAGCGACGGAATGCCGCTCTGATCGTTGGTTTGCTTCGGATCCAATATGGACATCTGTGCCGGGCGCCGTTTTCTGCCATGACCGAGGCTGTGAAGCTAGGCCCACGGGCCCCGCCGGTCAACGCCGATGGGCAAATTTTGTCAGTAGCGAATGATATGTCCGGATTTTGTAGCAGACGATATGTCCGGTCTTTGGAAGCGTTCCA
>JAQBYC010000108.1 GCA_027623205.1 Pseudomonadota bacterium
GACGTATCAGATAATTTCCGCATCATATCACCCAAGGATTTTCGGGTTCTTAGGTGAGCGGGGTATAGAGCATTTTTTCCAACCAAATGATACCGGTGGGATTATGGTGGTGCCTGTCGATATGACCCAGAGTTCACCGCCGCGGGTCCGGGCGATCATGGGCTGTTGCGGCAACCCGGTATTTCGCCTCAGCGGCATCGCGACATCGTGAATATAGTGTCCAGCCTTTGCCTCAATTCATTCGCTTTTATTTGCCTTCCACATGTTCTAATCTGCGCTTTGGAAAGCCTGGAAGACACCCACTAACGAACATTCCGGCGTCCGTGGTTCCAAACCAGTTGCGAATTGCCCAAAAACCAAAAATGATAGACGGGAGAATGACATGTCTAAGTCCACATCAACGCGCCGCAAGTTTCTAAAGGGTGCAGGTATAGCGGGCGGCGCGGCGGTCGCCGGTACGCTGGCCATGCCTCATATAGCCAATGCCAAAACCAAGGTGCTGAAAGTACAGGCAGCCTGGGGCGGCGGCATATTTCTCGAGAACGCCAAAAGCTATGTCGATCGTGTCCATGCCATGGCGGGCAAGGATCTGCGGATTGATCTGCTGTCGGTTAATTCCGTGGTCAAAACCTCGCAGATGCAGGACGCCGTGCATCGCGGCGTGCTGGACGGTGCCCATTATGTACCGGCCTATTGGTACTCGAAGTCCAAGGCCGCATCGCTGTTCGGCACCGGGCCATGCTTCGGCTGGTCGGCGCAGGAGCTTTTGGGCTGGATCCACTACGGTGGCGGCATGGATCTCTTCAACGAGTTGATGGGCAGCCTGAACCTGAACCTGGTCAGCTTCTTCAACAGCGCAATGCCGGCGCAGCCGCTGGGTTGGTTCAAGGAACAGATCAAAGACTCCGCGCAGTTGAAGGGCCTGAAATACCGCACCGTCGGTCTGGCAGCGAACGTCCTCCAGGAAATGGGCATGTCCGTCGTGCAATTGCCGGGTGGCGAAATCCAACCCGCCATGAAGTCCGGTCTGATCGACGCAGCCGAATTCAACAATCCGACTTCTGATAAGGATTTCGGCATGCAGGATGTCTCGAAGCATTATCATCTCGCTTCGTTCCATCAATCCCAGGAAGCTTTCGAGATCACCTTCAATAAAAAGACCTTTGATCGCCTGCCCCAGGAGCATCAAGCCATTCTGCGCATTGCCTCCGAGGCGGAGAACTCGAACTTCTATTGGCACAACACCCTGCGTTACGCCGATGATTTGATTTCGCTGAAAGAAAAGAGCGGCGTCAACGTCTACCGTACGCCGGATTCGGTGTTGCAGGATCAGTTGAAGGCCTGGGATGTCATTGTCACACAACTGTCTGCCGAGGACCCGTTCTTCGCCAAGGTTGTCGCTTCGCAAAAGGCATATGCCAAGAAAGTGATGGGCTATCTGCTGCTAAACCAGCCGGACTACGGCATGGCGTACCGCCATTACTTCGGTTGAGGCGAGCGGCCTGGAACATTTGATCAACGCTGAATGATCAAAATTCGGAACGGGGGCGGCCACCAGGGGCAAACCTTGGAGCCGTCCCCGTTATTTTGCTGCTGCAGTGAATTTGTTGGAGGCGACCGATGCTAACCGCCATTCATGTGATCGAAAGCTTCAACACCTGGGTTGGCCGGGCCTTCGGCTGGTGCATTGTCATCTTGACCTTGTCCGTATCATACGAAGTATTCGTACGCTACGTACTGAACGCACCGACCGTATGGGTCTTCGACATGATGGTGCAGATGTATGGCGCATTATTTTTGATGGCCGGACCCTATGCCCTCGCCCAGGACGGCCATGTTCGGGCCGACGTCGTTTATCGGCTGATTCCGGTGCGCTGGCAGGCGCGTATAGATTTTGTCCTATATTTGCTTTTTTTCTTCCCTGGCATGCTGGCTTTATTCTGGTACGGCGCCGAAATCGCTGCTGATTCCTGGCGTTATCAGGAAGTCAGCTGGAACAGCCCCGCCCGTATTCAGATTTACTTTTTCAAGACCTTGATCCCCGTTGCCGGCGGACTGTTGATCGTCCAGGGAATCTCGGAATGCATGCGCTGTCTGATCGCCATCAAAACGGGCAGTTGGGTTCCCCGTCATGAGGATGTCCGGGAAACCGAAAATCTGTTGGCCGAAGCTGATCTCCGGACAATTCGATAACCGTTCAGCGCGCGATAGTGCCAATCCGAACGCCGTCTGACCCGAGGGAGTAGCCCATAGGATGACCAATCCTGAAATAGCCATCTTTATGCTGTCGTTGTTTATTGTGCTGGTGCTGCTGGGTTTCCCCATCGCCTTTACCCTGCTCGCCATGGGTGTCGCCTTCGGCTACTACGCTTATTATGATTCGGACCGCATCGAATTTTTCGCCGATCTATTCGACAATCAGATCTTCTACCTGCTGAACCAGAACACCTATTCGGTGATGGAGAACGACACCCTGGTCGCGATCCCGCTGTTCTTGTTCATGGGCTATGTGGTGGAACGCGCCAATATCGTTCACCGTCTGTTTTCTTCGCTACGCATGGCGGCCCGCAACCTGCCGGGCTCCATGGCCGTCGCGGCTCTCATCACCTGCGCCATCTTCTCCACCGCCAGCGGCATCGTCGGCGCCGTTGTCACTTTGATGGGTCTGCTGGCATTTCCGGCCATGGCCGCCGCCAACTATGACAAGTCTTTCGCCTCGGGCGTGATTTGCGCCGGCGGCACCTTGGGCATTCTGATCCCGCCCTCGATCATGCTGATCGTCTATGCCGCGATTGCCGAATTATCACCCCTGCGCCTGTATGCGGCAGCGGTGATTCCGGGCTTCATGCTGGCCGGATTTTATATCATCTACGTCATTGTGCGGGCCAAAATTAATCCCGAACTGGCGCCCATGCCCAGCGACGAGGACGTGCCGCCCAAGCGTGAAATCTATTGGCAATTATTGACCTCCTTCGTGCCTCTGACGATATTGATCATGCTGGTGTTGGGCTCGATCCTCGGCGGACTGGCGACGCCGGCTGAGGCGGCGGCCATGGGCGCGTTGGGTGCCGTTATCCTGGCCGCCGTTTATCGGTCCCTGACCTGGGAAAAGATAAAGGAATCTGTATTTCTGTGCGCCAAGGCGACCGCCATGGTTTGCTGGCTGTTCGTCGGCTCGTGGACTTTTGCCTCGGTATTTTCCTATCTGGGCGGCCATACGGTAATCGAGGAGTGGATCGTCTCTTTCAATCTGGCCCCATGGCAATTCCTGGTACTGGCCCAAGTCATTATATTCCTGCTCGGCTGGCCCCTTGAATGGTCGGAAATTCTGATCATCTTCGTGCCCATTTTCCTGCCCATGCTGGACACTTTCGGGGTCAACCCATACTTCTTTGCCATGCTGGTTGCGTTGAATTTACAAACCTCTTTCCTGACGCCGCCCATGGCCATGTCGGCCTATTATCTGAAAGGCGTACTGAGGTCGCAGATCGAACTGGTGCAGATATTCCGGGGCATCATGCCCTATCTTGCCATCGTGATCTTCTGCATGGTCCTAATGTATCAGTTCCAGGGACTGGCGCTTTGGTTGCCCGATGTCCTGTTTGGCCCCTACGTGCCATAGTTCAGCCCCGCCAAAAGGAATTGCGTGCCTCTCATGTCTCACCATCTGGAAACGGCATCCGTTTTGGTCTCGAAAATTCGGACGGGAGAGATCACTTCCGAGGAACTGGTGCGTGATTGTCTGGCCCGGATTGAGGCGACGGACGACGCCATTCACGCCTGGGCGCATCTTGATGAAATGCAGGCCCTGGACCAAGCCAGGGTCCTGGATAAAATGCGCCGCGACGGCCGGCCCATGGGCGGTCTGCATGGCATTCCCGTAGGCATCAAGGACATCATTGATACGGCCGACATGCCGACGGCGTATGGCTCCCCCATACATGCCGGGCACCAGCCAGGAACGGACGCCACCATAGTCGCCAAACTGCGGGAAGCAGGCGCGGTAATCATGGGGAAAACCGTCACGACCGAGTTCGCTTTCATGTCGCCCGGGAAAACCGCCAATCCACATAATGCGGCCCATACCCCCGGTGGCTCGTCCTCCGGCTCGGCGGCGGCGGTGTCGGCCGGCCATGTACCGCTGGCGGTGGGCAGTCAGACCGCAGGCTCTGTTATTCGGCCGGCCTCGTATTGCGGTATCTTCGGCCTGAAACCAAGCCGGGGCATGATTTCCCGCAATGGCGTCTTCCGAACGTCCGAGACCCTGGATCAGATCGGCGTCTTTGGGCGTTGCCTGGAGGATGTGGCGCTGTTGACCGACACCTTGACCGGCCATGACGCCGCCGACGGGTCAAGCTATGCGCGGCCCAAACCGGATCTCACCGCGGGCTGCCGGGCCGAAGCGCCGGTAGAGCCAAATTTCGTCTGGTTTGAGCTGCCCTTCGAAGACCGCCTCGCGGATGACGCCCGCGCTGGTTTCGGCGAACTCCGCGATGTTTTAGGCGATCAGGTGGAGACCATTATCTTGCCGGAATCTCTGGGTAATATCATCGACCATCACCGTATCATCCAGCAATACGAGATGCGCCGTCATTTGGCCCGTGAATTCGAGGACAGCCCCGACCAACTCAGTTCATATCTACGAGACGTACTGCGGCAGGCCGCAGCCCATAGCGATGAACAGTACGCACATTCCCTGGCAACCATGGACTCGGCAACAACCTTTTTCGCGGAACTGTTCAACGATTTCGACGCCATTCTAACGCCGTCGGCGACTGGCGAAGCCCCCAAGGGCCTGGAACGAACGGGCGACCCGATATTTTGCACCATGTGGACCTATTGCGGCCTACCCTGTCTCACGCTACCACTGTTGACCGGCGCACACGGACTGCCCATTGGCGTCCAACTGATTGCGGGCCTGGAAGAGGACGACCGGCTTTGCCGCAGCGCGCAATGGTTGTTAAATTTCCTGGACGAAGGCTAACCAGAGCCGCCAAGCATTTGGATCAAAGGACCGATCATGTCACGACACCGCATTGAGATCATATCCGCAGCCGTCGGCTCTATTCTGCTGATGGTATTCGTCATCGGTCTAGCCCAGAGCATTTCCTCCGGCGCGGCCGGATTCTGGGGCGGCCTGCCATTTTGGATCATCGTCTTTGCTTCCCTGATACTGGTCTGGTACGACTTCTGGGATAGCTGTGTCCGCAAAAAATAGCTCCTGTTAGCCGATGCGGGCATCGAGGATGCCGGAGTGGCGCCCGAAAATCCATGTTTCCCGATATTGACCGGCTCTACCTCAACGCCAAAATTTACCCTTCAGGCCGCCAATTTTATTTAACGCAGATGTTCTCGCTTGCGGCATGACGGATAATAGTATGATGGCGACCAGGCTGGCCAAAACGGCCAGCTTAAGTGTCTCCCACAACGGACTTTCAAAACGCGGCACGGTGTATTTTGCCAGCAAAAACAGGCCTAGTGCCAAGCCACCCGGCAAAAACGTATCTCGGAACCACCATCTAAGCAGCTCCCCCTTCAGGTAATAGCGATGGACGATCGGCGCTTCGATCAGAAAATAGGGCACGGTGAGGCCAGTCCACAGAAGCGCCCCGCCAATCATGCCATATTTGGGCAATACGAAAGGAACAAGCAGGACAAATATAATTACCTGCGTGAAGTTCATGGCCAATTTGAGCCGCACCCAGCCGGCTGCCATTTGCAGCAGATAGGGCGCAGCGGAGACGCAATTGATCATGTTGCCGATCAGGACATACGGCAACAACACCGCCATAGGCGCGACCATCGGTGAAGAAACGCCGAGCCAGAGCTGTAGAATAGGCAACGGAAATACCGCTAGGCAGCCGAGGCTGGTGAAAACCACCAGCGCATTGAACTGACTAAAAACGTGATAAAAGTGCGTGGTTTCAGCATTATTGCCTTTGGCTAGAAGTTCCGCCATAACCGGCTGGGCCGACATCATGATCGACGTCGTGGTAAGCGCGGCAAGTTGGGCTGAAATATTGAACGTCAATCCGTAAACACTAAAATCTTCGAGCACGAAGACATTTGACGCCACGATTTTGTCGTACTGGGTCAATACAGAGGACGTGATACCGATCAAAAAGGTTCCGCCGGCAAAACGTTTGACGCTCCTCAGCAAAGCTGGGTCGAAACGGGGCGGTCGGGTGGATTTTGGCATCAAACGTGCCAACCGGTGACGCATCACCAAATTCATCGCCAACGTGGTGAGGATCTGGACCGCCAAGAATACCCTAATATCGGCGAACCAATATGTCATGACCAAAATTATCGTGCCTATCTGAATCAACGAATACGCCATGTTGATAGCGGCCAAAACCGATTGGTAGCGCAAACCGACAAAGCAGGCGCTATAGAGCAACGACGGCCATTGCACGGCCACGTAAATACCGATCAGCATTACGGCGGCGATGACATGATCGTCGCTCATGTTTTCGGCCTGCAGCCAAGTTGTGGCTATGAAGGGCGCTGCGAGAACAATGACGGTCCCCAAAACCGGAGCCGTGGCCAAAGAAAGCCATTCGAAACTTCGCAGCAAATCACGCATTTCATCCGCATGTCTGCTTTCCCCACCCATGCGACCGAATTGGCGAATGATCGGCGGACTAACCGCTTGATCAAACATGAACAGTACCATTTGTACGGTCAGCGTAAACACGACCAGACCATATTGTTCCGGTCCCAGCAGGGCGATTACGACCGGTGTGGTTACGATCATCAGGACAGCGCGGGAAACTCTTATCAATCCGCTCGAGAGCACGTTGCTGAATATCGAATGCCCTACGCGGTGCGCCGTTTGTTGATCGGCGTCAGTCATGGAATGGTTTTTCCCGACATCACCGTGGACGGCGTCTTGGTTTTCTCAAGCACCATGACATAACAAGAACCTTCGCCTTCCGCATCTTCCCAAGGCGCCATAATGGCACCGAACTTTAGCCCAGGTACCCAAAAAATTGGTTCCCGTTGCGGCAAGAGCGCTCGTCGGCGCGCCCTCATAGCGCAAAAACCGGTTGAAATGGAGGCTGCCTTCGTCCCGTGTCGTTGCCAGAACCTGCTGCAAACCACGTGCCTGCCCCCAACGTTCCAGCCACGGCATAGGCACGCCAAACAGGTGACGGGGCAGGTCGTGGTGCGGCCAGGCCGCGCCCATCATCCGCGCCTGACGGCTCGCGGGATTTGGCGCCGCGACCAATAATTTTCCACCAGCGCGAAGGTGCGCCGCAATAGGGGCAGACTTTCATATCCAATGTCTCAAGCGTTCTCATAATTCGGGCTTCTTCCGTCAACGCTCAGTCAAAAATACACCCCAAGCCGATAACTCCACCATTCGCCGTTGGCGAACGCTGCCGTCGGCATATGTCCGGGTCTGATTGTCGCCGATCAATAATCCCGTCTGACCCGGCGTCCGGAAGGTCTGGCTGTTCTGCCAGGCTGCGGGTTCGTGGGCACCGCCGGCGGCATCGATCACGAGACAGCGCAGCCCTCTATCAAAGACAAACCGTGACAGTCCGAGATATCCGCTTTCCAATTTGAAGGCGTCTATTTTGTTTCGCGGTATCGACCGCGCGTTGCGGAAGTCTCGAAACAGGGTAGCGCTGATGACAAAGGCATTGGTCCGGAGATGTGGATTGGGGAACGATGGGAAGTCCCTGAATTTAGCCAAATAATGTAAAAGACTTAAGGGATAGGAGATGATCAACCTGATCGTCGCCATCACCAGCCCGCGGGCCGCCCGCTCTTCTGATATGGTCGGCATTATGAAGCGCATCAGCGGAACCGGCGTGCCAAAAGACCCCGTGCAACCGACCATTCCGACATCCGCGGATTCCGCAGAAACCATCAATAAGCTAAGCCAATTGTCGCGTTCGATATGGCTATGGGAATTCAAAAAACAGAGCCACTGTTCCTCTGCCTTTTCGGCGAAACGAAAATATGCGCCCAGATCAAAACCGTCGTCGGGCAGATCAATCAACCGGGCCCCATGGAAGGCCGCCAGTTTGGCGAGTTTATCCCGGTCGGCGTTCCCCTGCCAGCCCTTCGCCAGCACATAAAGGCTATGATCCCAACCGGCCGGATGGCGCTGATAACTTTCAAAAAAGGCCTCGGCGGCGTTCAACCCGGCGCCAGGGCCTCGCGCGAGGTACGCCACGGCCACGTTCATCGCTTTTGGTCCAATTTCAATTCACGCCGCCACCAGCCAATGGTATCGGCCAGGCCAGTCTGCAAATCGAACTTAGGAACAAAGCCGACCTCATCGCGCAAACGCGCAACAGACGCCGCTAGCCGCGGCGGGTCATTGGCGGCCATGGGGCGTGCGCCGAATTGCAGCAGATCGGGTCGTCCGATCTGCGCGCCAATTTCAGCCAGCAGCTGAGACAGCGGCTGATCGATGCCGGTGGCGATGTTAACCGCGCCGGTGACATCGCTCGCGAGCAACGCGGCAAAGGCCCCGGCGACATCATCGACATGCATGAAATCGCGCGATTGCGTGCCTTCGGTGGTTTCGACCAGCCGGCCGTGCAGTAAATTCACGACAACGTCGCTGACAACACGACCGCTTCGTTCGTCCGGTCCATAAAGGAAGAATATCCGCCCCGATGCCAGTGCGACACCGTCCAGCGCGGCGGCGGCGCTCAGAATATCGAACTGTGATTTTTTGGCCTGGCCATAGAGCGTCGCGGGCAGCAATGCCGATGACAGTTCATGGAGCGGTTGCGATGCATGTGCGGCTGACCAGGCATATTCGGCGCACGTTCCCGCGATGACCATGCGCCGCCCACCCGCATCGACAAAGGCGCGGTAAAGAGGGACCGATGCCGCCAGCCAATCCAGATTGGCGCGGCTAGTCCAAAACGCGCCAGACTCTACCGTCCAGGCAAGATGCAGAAGGCTTTGCGGTTTGATCACTGCGACCATTTCCGCCAGCGCGTCGGCTTCAGTCAACAAGTCTACCTGGTGGCAATGTGCGCCAGGAATCTTGCCGCCCCTTCGCGTCAGGCAATGCACGTCATATCCGCGCGCGATAAGATGCCGGACGGCGTGCTTACCGACAAAACCGCTGGCGCCAGTAAGCAATACCCGGGACATTACTCAACCCAACAGGTCGATCGCAAAGTCAGGATAACCGGCGTCGCGATCTGCGATTGAAGAAATCGGCAAGGGCCAACTCAACTCAAATGAGGGGTCGTCCCAGCGCACGCCGGTCTGCGCCTCGGGCAGGTAGGAAGTTCCCATCAAATAGAGCATTTCGCTGGCCTCTTCGAGCGTCTGAAAGCCATGTGCGAAGCCCGAAGGCACATACAATGCGACGTAATTTTGAGCGCTGAGTTCAATGCCGGCATGCCGGAGAAATGATTCTGAATTAGGCCTCAAGTCGATTATCACGTCATACACTTTACCGTGCGTGCAACGAACCAGTTTTGGCTCGGCATGGGGCTGACGCTGGAAATGCATGCCGCGCACCGTCCCGGCCTGTTCATTGAATGACACGTTCATCTGCGGCCAGGATACCGGCAATCCCGCCTCGGCGAATTCCGCCTCACAAAAAGTCCGCGCGAACAGGCCTCTTTCATCCGTTAGTGGTTCAATCTCCACTACAACGGCGCCGGCAAGCGCAAATGGAGAGAAGCGCATCAGAAGACATCCAGCCGGGGAATTGCGGTGACGAAGCGTCCGCCCCAGGATCGAATTTCCGCCATTTGTTCGACGATCTCATCCCGCAGGTTCCATGGCAGTAGGATCAGATAGTCGGGTCTATGCTGCGATATCGCTGATACGTCATACACGGGGATACGACTGCCTGGCATCAAACGATCCTGTTTGGCGGGGTTGCGGTCGACCACAAAAGCGATGTGATCCGGTCCCACACCGCAAAAATTGATCATGGTGTTTCCCTTTGCCGCCGCGCCATAGGCCGCGACGGTTTTGCCTGCGCGGCGGGCCTCGACCAAAAAGGTTAGGAATGCGTCTTTGATGTCGATCACATTGGTGGCGAAACTCTCGTAGGTCGCGAGATCTTCGAGACCTGCGGCCTTCTCCTTACTCAACATGGCGGCGACGGCAGGGCTATCGGCATGGGCCGCGTCTCGATGGCACACAAACAAACGCAACGAGCCGCCATGGGTCGGCAATTCTTCCACATCAAACATGCGCAAACCCTGTTTAGCGAAGACCTGGCGCAACGGCCGAAGCGAAAGATAGGAAAAATGCTCGTGATAGATGGTGTCAAACTGGTTGAACTCGATTAAGCGCATAAGATGCGGAAATTCAAACGTCGTGACGCCCTCGGGTTTCATTAATTTGCCAAAGCCAGCGACGAAATCATCTATCTCGGGGACATGTGCCAGCACATTATTGGCCGCGATCAAATCCGCGGCGCCTCGATCATCCCGAATTCGACGGCCACTCTCGGCGCCAAAAAATGTAACTTCCGTATGAACGCCTTTTTGGCGGGCGACGGCGGCGCAATTGCCCGCAGGCTCGATACCGGTAACGGTCATGTCCCGCTGCAGGAAATACTGCAGAAGATAACCGTCATTGCTCGCCACTTCCACGACATGTGCACCATCACCAAGTCCGAAGCGCTCGATCATTGCCTCGGTGTAGCGTGCGGCGTGGTCTAGCCAGCTTTGGGAATAGGACGAGAAATAAACATAGTCGTTGTTAAAGATATTGGCCGGTTGTTCATATTCCGCTACCTGCACCAAAAAACAGGCATCACAGACAAAAGCGTGCAGGGGAAAGAATACTTCCCCGGCATTGGCCTGGTCGCGCTCAATAAACGCGTTCGAAAGCGGCAAAACGCCAAGATCGACAAAGGTCCTTGTCACCGGCGCGTGGCAGATCCGGCAAGATATTGCTGAAGACAAATGATCAAATCCTTAAAATTACCGAATAATCGCTACAAAGCGTTCGATCCGTTCATTGCACAATTTTACGGCGTTTTCGCCATCACCCTGTCGGCGATACCAATCGATGGTCCAGGCAAGCACGTGCCGAACCCTCCCGCCAACGATACAGCCTTCATGCCTGAGCCATCGATTTCTTGATCATTTTATCTGTCCGCGCCGAGAATGCTCCTGGCGCCGATCCGTGCCCCGGCGCGGCAACAGCCGATGGCGAAAAAACACGGCGGTCTGCTGCGCCACTTTCAGAAGGGCAAAGGTCGATGCCGCCAGACCAAAGCCGATGCCGCCGATCTTCCCGACGGTTTTGCCGCTACACACCACCAGATCAAAAATATCGCCGGTACGGCGCAAAAGCTGCGTCAAAGTCACACCGCCTTCGGCCGAAAAAAACGGATGCTCGTTGTAGAGATAATGCAGCCGAACGCCGGGCACATGGATGAAGTCGCCAAGCAACGCCGCCGCCATCATCAGCGGAGTATCATGCCACCATTCGGTATGGGTCCAATCGATGCGCCGCAATGACGCCGTGCGCCAGACGCCATACAGATGATGCAAGGGCGACGTCGCCGCCCAATATAGCCGGCCAATCCGGTTGCGCGTGCCGTGTTCAAAATCAAGCGGCGTCGGTACCAGCGTATCTTCGAAGTACTGCACCACATCACCAAAAGCGAGAATGGCATTCGGATTTGCCGCAAGTGCTACGCTGAGCTGTTCGACGAATTCCACATCCCGGACGTCGTCATGGGCCGACCACATGAAATAATCACCCTTTGCCTGCTCGACAACGAAACGAAAGTTGCGCGTTGGATTGGTTGTTTCGGCTTGCCGGAAGTATCTGATGGATGGATTCTCTGACGCGTATTTCTGGCAAATTTCAGCCGTTTCGTCGGTTGACCCATTGTCTGAGATGATAATCTCAAAAGGCGGCAAGGTCTGTGCCAGAACGTTGTCCAGCGCTTTGGCCAGGGATTTCCCCCCATTATACACGGGCATACCGACCGAAACGCGGGGCCGGGTATTTGTCATCGGCTTGCCCCCAACTGAGTGCGCATGCAGAGCATGAGCAGCAGAACCATCAATTTCTGATCGTAAAGTTTATCTACCACAAGATTGACGACCTCCTGGGGATGCCGTGATCTCGACGGTATAGGTATCCGTCAATAAGTCCACGGAAAGCGGCATCAGCAGATCGCAAAACCAGCATTTGCTGCATCAAAATCAAGAATACCCAGTAATTCAATATCAAAACCGGGTACCGCCAGATCGACGATCTCGGCAAGTTCATCAATCGAGGCCATGCTCATGGGGCATATGCCGCAGACCCGGGAATGGACAAACAAACCGATAAATTTCTGCCAAGTGGTGCGAAAAACTATCAAGCGAATACTCAAGGGTTTCAACAATCAAAATCGCCACCCTTTAAAACGGCCAAGAACTCTGTCCGTCTCCGACTTATTCGACTCGCCGAGCATCCAAACTAATTACCACAATCTGGCTAGTATCACTGTCTCTAATCATACTGACATCATTCGTCAAGGCGTGCGCTTCAAATAATGAACCTCACACCTCGACCGACAATTAGAGGGAAAGTCGAGTTTTCACCTATGCCGCACATATTACATTTTTTGGCATTGACTGGGGACGCCGTTTGGACGGGCGCTCCAGCGCCGCTGTACAACGATCGAAACCGCGCCCGCCAGCTTTCGCTCAGGCCCTTGTTTCATGCAGCCATTGTTGAAACATCAGAATGGTCCAGATTATATGGGACAAATCCGCCTCGCCGGCCGAATGCGCCCGCCAGGCCGCAAGAATAGGTGCCGGCGCAAAAAAACCATCGGCCCGCAGGCGGGATTCCGCCAGCAGATCCCCGGCCCATTCCCGCAAATCGCCCCGCAGCCAGGCACCGACCGGCACCCCGAAACCCATTTTGGGGCGTTCGAATGAAGTCGGCGGCATATAACGGGCAAGCAGTTTCCGCAGGATCCATTTGCCGCCTCCCAGGCCCATCTTCATGGACATCGGCAGGCGCCAGGCAAACGCCAGCACACGATAATCCAGCAAAGGCAGCCGCGCTTCCAGGCCGACCGCCATGCTGGCCCGGTCCACCTTGGTCAAGACATCGTCCGGCAGGTATTGCACGGCATCGTAATACTGCATGCGCGGAATGAAATCCGGAATCGCCGTCACGGCCGCTTCATCCCATATCTCGCCCTTATATTCCGCGATGCCAGGCATAATCTGCGCGGGGTCATGCCATTGGCTGATAATGCGGCGGTACAAATCATCCGGCCCCTTGGCGCCCAGAACCTGCCCGATACGCTGCAATCGCCCCAAGCGGAGTTGCCGGCCTAAGGCGCCCGGCAACACTGACCCCACCGCTCCGGCAAGACCGTTGGGCGCATGGCGCAGCGCACTGGAGGCCATATGCCGCAGCGGCGCCGGTGCCATGGACAGGCGCCGCCAAACCGAGGCACAGATGCGATAGTGGTGATAGCCCGCAAACAGCTCGTCGCCGCCATCGCCGGAAAGCGCCACCGTCACATCGCGGCGGGCTAGTTGGGAGACCAGACACGTGGGCAATTGGGAGGAATCGGCGAAGGGTTCATCATAAAATTGGTGCAGATGAGGGATCAAATCCATGGCATCGCGGGGCTGAGCATAATATTCCGTATGCGCTGTGCCCAGATGCGCGGCGACGGCCCGGGCATGGGGCGCTTCGTCAAAGCCTTGATCGGAGAAGCCAATCGAAAATGTGCGCACGGGGTGGCTGCTTTGCGCCTGCATCAAGGCGACCACCGCCGAGGAATCGATCCCGCCCGAAAGAAAGGCCCCCAAGGGCACGTCGGAAACCATTTGCTGTTTGACGCTGTCCTTCAGCAGCCAATCCAGTTCTTCCAGCGCCTCTTCAGAGGTGCCGGCGTAGGGGGTCTGAAGACCGGCTTCGGCGACCTGGCGAAGGTCCCAATAACAGGAAATCCGCGGCGGTTGACCTGGCTGCCAACTCAGCATGTGGCCGGGCTTCAGCTTGCAGACGCCTTCGTAGATACTCAACGGCGCCGGAACATAAAAATGCCGCAGATACGAGGCCAGGGCCTGGCGGTTGATGCGTGGCTGCCAGCCAGGATGCGCCCGTAGCGCTTTAAGTTCGGAGCCGAAAAGCAATAGGTTGCCGAAATGGCCCCAATAGAGAGGCTTGATGCCCACGTGGTCGCGGGCCAGGATCAATCGGCATTCCTGGCGGTCCCACAGCGCAAACGCGAACATCCCGTTCAGGCGCTTGATCGCCGTCTGGGGGCCCCAGCGGGCGCAGGCCTCGACAATAACCTCCGTGTCGGAAGTTCCGCGGAAACCAATGCCTTCGCCTTCAAGTTCCTGGCGCAGATCCGGAAAATTATAGACCTCGCCATTATAAGCGATGACGTAGCGGCCATCGTGTGAGGCCATGGGTTGATGCCCCATGGGGGAGAGATCGATGATCGACAAACGGCGATGCCCCAGCGCGACGCCGACCTCCGCATCGACCCACGCGCCATGATCATCCGGGCCGCGATAGGCCAACGTATCCGCCATACGTTGCACCGTTTGCTGCAAATCATCAGCGCCGGTCTGACGAGAGGAGTCGATAAAGCCGGCAAGGCCGCACATTCAAGTATCCTCATCCGTCCACGACGCGCCCATCATTGGCATCGATTGGGCTGTTCGACTGTTGTCTCTTGCGCTTGTCTCTCAAGCCGACCTTATGCCTTGCGGTTAGGAGCTTTTCAAGGCGGGGGCGAGAGCGGTCCGGGCATCGATCTCGTTTTTTTGAAGACATACTCCGCGCAACTGGAGCCGAATAAGCCGAGCAGACGGCCTGTATTCACGGTCGATAAGGTTGCGAAGCCCGCATTCTCGACAAAATCCACGATTTCATCCAGCGTGGCGCTCTCATAAGGGTAACCGCCCAGCCAGTCAATTGCATCATAGTACCAGGACATGCCCCGGGGAAATTTTTGACGGGTCAGTATTTTGCCAAGATACAGCGGCGTCAGGAAGGCCGCCGCCATGCAAAATCGGACGGCGGGTCCACTGCTGGAATAGAGCCGTTTAATCGCCGTCCAGGCGCGGCAGAGGCTGGTTCTTTTGTAGATTGCGATCGCCAACAGACCGTCATCTTCCACCAACTGGGCGGCATTGTTGATTGCCTGCCACATATCGCCCGTGTGATGCAGGACGCCCCAGCTGTAGACGACATCGAACTTCCCCTGAATGTCGTGGCGAAGAATATCGCGGCGGCATAATGTCGGCTGCGCCGAGGGGGCGAAACGAGCAAAATTACGGCGCGTTGCCTCGACGCTATCGGCATCATAGTCGAATGCGGTGACGCTGCCGGCACCAAGCCGGCTGGCCGCGATGCTGTGCAGGCCGGAGCCGCAGCCGATATCGAGAAAATGCTTGCCCGCCAGGGAGTGGCCGCCCAGCAACCGCTGCAGCCCATCGGCGGCTGACGCGACGGCCGTTTCGTCGATGGTTTTCGAATACCGCAGCCAGTTGCGGCCGAACTTGAACCTGGGTTCAATGTCGCTCACGGAAACTCTCCAGCCGCGATGGCGAATTTCGCGCGCGACCGCAGCGCCCAGGGTAGGGCAATATTTTGAAACTGGGCTCGACCTATGAACGGAGGGAACTCGGGTCTCACGTCAATGGCAAAAGAGACAATCAATGATTCTCCGAATGAACTGGTTGATAAACCTTGTTCTTCTCCAGTACAACTATGGAGTCGTGGACATGAATTCCGGAACAATTTTTGCTAATATCAGGGTGCTTTAAACCTTTTCGATGATACCAATGGTGCATATCGTCAATCAAATCCATTACATATCCAAAGAAATTTCTACTGTGGCGATAACCTCCGCCAAAACTCTTCCAATAGGATGAGTGCAGGTCCTCGATCATATAAATTCCACCGTCGCTTAAATGCGGAAATATAAACTCCAACGAACTACGAATATGTTCCATATTGTGGCTGCCATCATCCAATACGACATCTACGCCTCCCATCTCTCTAACAACAGATTCTATGAAATTCTTGTCAGCCTGTGAGCCTATCCGCACTTCCCCGGCTAACCCACTGAATTTTATGCACTCGGGATCAATATCAATGCCAAAAATGGTGGCTTCCTGACCAAAGTAATTCCGCCACATCTGAAGACTACCGCCCTTACTGACACCGATCTCAAGAAATCGCATTTTCCGGCCCCGAAAAGCGGAAAAATATCGCTCATAGAGTGGAATGTAGTGATGCCATTTATGAACCAAGAAGTCCTTATTGTTAGCAAATAACTCAAGCAAATCGCCACTGTGTTGATATTTTTCCTGAATATCATTTTTTACGTCCAAAGTTTTATTGAAAGAATATTTTGTAATATCTTCCTCACTTCTGAATATTTTGTGCATCTCGTTGCGCATCTCGAAAACGAATTTGGGGACAAATGGATTTACAATTTTCCTAAAGCCCATATTTGACCTCTTAGTTGGCGGGAAATAGCCGTCGATTCCCTTTAGATGATCCGGTAGGTAATCCGGGGTTTTGGTCAAAAGAACCCGGCGTCAGTGGGCGGGCGATCCGCCCGATATTTCCCAGAGGGCCTCCAATTCGGAGCAAATCGTAGGCGAATCCGACCACCGATGGAAGGGTTTTCGCTCTGCGGTCATTCGGCGGCCCCGATTTGATGATTTGGCCGTTGTCGGAAGCCCATTCGGCCAAATTTGTCGTCATCCTGGTACACCTCTCCTGTCTTTTCCACCTTGCCGTCATTTGGCCCCGATCTTCACCAGCTTTTCCCGTAGCGTGGTCAATGACCAGTGTTGCGCCTCCTTCGGCGACGCAAGCGTCCCCATGAAGTTGCGCCGGCCCGACAGATGCTGGCCCCAGGCGCGGCGGATTGGGACTGGATCAAAATTGCCTTCGCCCGCCAGGCGTTCGGGCGCCAACAGATCCTCTGCAAAGTCCCCCAAGGATAGCGGCCAATCCAGTCAGGGGTATCATAGTACCTGGGCATACCGCCGGATAGGGCCGGCTGGGCGGAGGGTGCTAAACTGGCGAAACCGCCGCACGGGCGCTCGATCATCCGGCTTTCCCAGCATTGACGTTCACGTGATGAACGCGCTAGTGTTCATATCATGAACACTGATTCGATTTTGCCGGTTTGG
>JAQBYC010000228.1 GCA_027623205.1 Pseudomonadota bacterium
GGATGCCAAGTTAGCGAAAAACACCACCCGCAGATCCTTCCGGAACACCCAGGGTGAGCAATTACGAAACCGCGAAGACATATTGCGGCTGTTTTAAATCCAAGGAGTGGAGATAGGGCGCGAGAATCGGTCCCGCCATCCCGATGGAACCCTGAACCAGTCCGGCGGCCGATACGGCTATGAACTGTGTTAGGCGATTTTTTCCAAGGGGAAGGTCTACCCAAAGCTTTAAGAGGACCCGCAGGAGATACAGCCCAAGCCACAGGCACAGGAATATCAGCAAATAGGTTTCCGGCGCTTCTGACAGAACCCATGCCCCCAGAGCCACACTCAGGACAGCCACCACCGTTACCGCCGGCAGGTTGGCAATCCGAACCGCATGTGCGCGATAGGTCCAGAGCAGCCAAAAATTCAGGATAACCCCCGGCAATACCATGATGGCCACGGCCCGATCGACCTCCATGTACCCGGCCATCACCGGGATCGCCGTCAATGGCAATCCCAACCCCGAGATTCCCTTTACGAGAGACCCGGCCGCAAGGGCGATAAATATGATGACAAGAGATTCAACGGACATATATGCCTGACAGGTTCGACAATTTCGGAATGGGTTCTGATTCAACGGGGCCAGGAATGTGACAGATCGAACGACGGACGTCACCGTACCCGCTGCGTCGCTCAGGGTCTCCGTTCCTGACAATCGCGCTTCAGTTCCGGGCTAAGTGACGCTATTATAGCCATGACATGGTTGAGCCATACAAATTCTCCGCCGGCGCCACCCCCCTGCTGATAAGCCTGCCACACGGGTCGACTTATATTCCCTCTTCAATATCCAAGCGAATGACCCAAGCGGCCAAACGAACGCCCGATACGGACTGGCACGTCGAGCGTCTCTATGATTTCGCGAAAGACCTGGGGGCAAGCATGATTGCCGCGACCCATTCGCGCTACGTGATCGATCTCAACCGTGATCCGTCGGGTATCCAGCTATACAAAAACGCCGATAATACCGAGCTTTGTCCCACCACCACCTTTGACCATGAAGCACTATATCAACCGGACAAGGCGCCTGATGGCGCGGAAATCGCTGGGCGCATCGACCAATATTGGCGGCCCTATCACACAAGGCTCGAAGAAGAATTGGCTTCCTTGAGGGAACGATATGGTATCGCTGTTCTGTTCGATGGGCATTCCATCCAGTCCGAGGTTCCGCGATTTTACACGGGCCGCATCCCTGATCTTAATCTTGGCAGCGCGAATGGCGCCAGCGCCGCGCCGGAATTGGCGGAGAAAGCCTTCGCCGCCCTTCTCGGCCAGAATTATTCCGCCGTTTGGGACGACCGCTTCACGGGCGGCTACATCACGAGACGATATGGCGATCCCGCCGCCGGTATTCATGCCCTGCAACTGGAACTGACCTGGCGCAACTATATGGATGAGGAAAGTTTCCGGTTTCAGCCGAAATTGGCAAAGCGGCTTAAGCCGTTGCTGGAAAATTTGATCCGGCAACTGGTTGGCTGGGCCAATGAAAAGGCCGGCGGTGTTTAATCCTGCTGGCGCTCTTCGGCAAACCTGCTCCCGCCGTGCCAGTCCCACGGCGCGATGAACTCGCCGCGCCACATGCCATGACGGGCCTTCCGCGCGGTAATTTCAACCGCGCTGTACATCGTTCCTGTTTTCGGCTAGGCCAGAGCCCAACCAGTGTGAACCATGCCCTTTGACAGATCGTAGCCAGCAGCGAAACACCGCGCCTCGGGCAAATTTTCCCGTATTCCGCCGGTCAGTCTGCATGAGACGGAAACCGCAACCGTCAGATCCAGCAGCACCGTCTTGGACACCAGCCCGCAATCAAATGCACGGCCGCTGGGGACGCGGCAAAGCTGCCCCTTTTCCGGTGCATCTATACCCGAGAGATGCAATACAACCCCTGCAATGGATAGAGTATCGCCAGAGAGAACTTCCGGGTTGCCCTGTATGATCGTTGGCGCCGCAACGGCCGCCCCTGAAACCAAAGGCATCCCTAGAATCAATATACGGAATATGATCGTGACCATGCCTGTCATAACGAAATTTAGCCAAGATTGCTGGCCGCTACGCAAGTAACATTCCGTTGATCGGATTTTTGGCGGATTTCTATTCCTTGGGATTGGCCGTTTTCGCCGGCTATTAATCGTTCCTTAGCACTCCAAATGCGATCATTTCCATAGCGTCAGCGGCAATGGAGCACATAAATGCCCACAATCCTTTCATCCGAACACTGTGCCAGGATAACGACTTGGGATGGCAACCGCCGTGAACTCCAAAAATCGAAAAAACTGTCAAATCGTGTGAAGATCGTTTGCTTCATTGGATTTAATGTGGCGGTTTGGATACTCTTTCTGTCGCCGCTGATCCGGGTATAACCGAGGCCTTATATTCCGGCGGAAACCCGCCTTTCGCCTCGTATTTTAAAACCAAATTGACCCGGGTTTCCTCTGAATTGGCTCTGCCCAGTTTGGAAAGGTGGAATCTTGCGCAATTTTTACATCAGAGAAACTGTAGTTTTGGCTGCCAACGTGGCGTTTGTGTCGAAAGCTAACCTATCTGCCTTCGCGCGTGGAGGGCGTTGACATCAAGGCCCCGACTAGTGTTCCGCCCGAAACGAATGATTCCCATAAGGCGG
>JAQBYC010000109.1 GCA_027623205.1 Pseudomonadota bacterium
CCTATATTCTGGCGAGTGGGAGCACCCGACTACTGCTAGTGGTCATGGGTAGCAACCGGATAGGCATGGAATAAACCTGTATCAATATCGCCGGCAGGTCTAATGCTCAGCAATATGCAGAAGCTGTTCCCGCAGACCGGTATCATAATCTTTGCCGGCAGGGGTCAGGACTAGGACCCTGGGAAAGCCGCTTTCAATCAGGGCTTTGCGTTCCAAGGCGCGCCAGACGCTTTGGTTCTGCAATCCCGAGGCGTCCGCGGCCATCACCACACCCGTCCCCAGATGGAAATGATTGCCATGAGGCTGGGGAATAGAGGCAATAAGAAAACTTCCGTCCTCCCGTGCCGATGATGTCTCAGGCGAGCGGGCCAATTCCTGAAACAGGGTCAGAGTTTTCAATTGCAACTTGTTCAGACGCAGCGGATTCTGTTTTGGCGGCATGGATTCTATCTCCTATAGACACTGCATAAGTCTCCGTAATTCCAGCCGCAAGGATTTGTTAAGCTGTGTCAAAAATAATGACCCCACGACATTCCTCACCCGAGAACACGCAGGGCGTTTGCCCGCGGCACACCGTAGCCTTTGGCGCTCAGGAACAGCCCCAAAACCAGCCCACCCTACCGGCAAAACGCAAAAAACCGGGCGGATCCAGCAGCGGTCGCCACGTGCCCCAGGATGGCACCAATAGCACCCAGTCGATGCGCCAGACAATATCTAACGTCAGGATTGACCTCCGTCGCCTGTGTCTCCGGCAACAAATCATGCCCTAAAATTGTCACAGTATTGCCACCCCACGCCCCTGTTTGTCCGGCTTAATGGATCCTTCGCTGGCGAATTTATTGAGGGCGCACTTTGAAACACGCCAAACACCACCGCGGCACACCCAGCAACGCGGGCAATCCTGTTCCGCGCCAATCGGGCCGCGGCCGCACGGATCAACCCACGGCGCGAATTGCCCCGCAGGCTGTCGGCTCGGACGGTTCCCCGGCCGAAACATCTGGCGGGCCGCATATTGCTGCTTTTGATCAGGGCGGCGGCGAAACGGATCGCGCCGCGGACGACCAACTGCTGGACGAACTACAAGCCCTGCTCAACCGTCTGGGCACGGTCGCGATTTCCCTGACGCTGTATCTGGTGGAATTCGGCGGTCTGCCGAACCACCTGGCTCTGCCCCTGTTGCAGGCGGCGGCCGGCCGTTGCGCGCTGTTGCGCGTGCCGGCGCGGGGCGGTCATCTGGTCATTTTTTTGGGACCCGAACCGTCGTCGCATGCGGGCGGTTTTCTTGGCCGGCTGGACCGCGGTCTGGCGGCCATGGCGCCAGCCTCGGGGCTGGATTGCGCCTGGGCCGAAGTCAGGATGTTGCGGCGCTGCAATCACGACGTCGCGGCGCCCGCCTCTCTGCTGCTTGATTTGACCGCCGCCATGCCCCGGGTCGTCGGAATTTCCAATTGCTAGCTGATTTTGAAACTGACGAAACGACTGAGGGATTTGCCGCGCGGACCGCTTCCGCTATTGTCGCCCACTAAGTACATTGGGCAACAATAAGGAGAGACGTCATGGGACCGTTGGCGGGAATGAAGATCGTTGAATTGGCTGGCATCGGACCAGTGCCGTTTTGCGCCACCTTGCTGGCGGATATGGGGGCACAGGTCATTCGGGTGGACCGCACGGCGCCATCGGGCCTGGGCATTTCCGGCAAGAATCCCGCTTTTGACGTACTGGGCCGGGGGCGCAAATCGATTTCCGTCGATCTGAAAAACCCCGACGGCGTGGCGGCCGTTCTGCGTCTGGTCAAAAGCGCCGACGCGCTGGTGGAGGGTTTTCGCCCCGGCGTGGCCGAACGGCTGGGCCTGGGCCCGGATGTCTGCCTGGACCGCAACGAGAAGCTGGTCTATGGCCGCATGACGGGTTGGGGCCAGGATGGCCCGATCAGCCACGCCGCCGGCCACGATATCAACTATATCGCCCTGTCCGGCGTCCTCTATTCGGTCGGCAACAAGGATAGCGGGCCAATCCCGCCGTTGAATTTGACCGGCGATTTCGGTGGTGGCGCCATGTTCCTGGCCTTCGGCGTAATGGCCGCTTTGTGGGAGGCGCAACGCTCCGGCAAGGGCCAGGTGGTCGATACCTCCATGCTGGAAGGCTCCGCCTATTTGATGCTGCCAATCTATGGCATGCATGGTTCGGGTTTTTGGTCCGATGAACGCGGCACCAATATCCTGGATACGGGCGCACCGTTCTATGGCACCTACGAGACGTCCGATGGGAAGTGGGTCTCCATCGGCTCGATCGAGCCGAAATTCTATGCCGAGTTGATGGAGAAAACCGGCATGGACAAGATGGACCTGCCGGCGCAAATGGACCGCGAGAGCTGGCCCGGCGTGATCGAAACCTACCGTGCGGTCTTCAAGACCAAGACCCGCGATGAATGGTGCCACATCATGGAAGGCACCGACATCTGTTTCGCCCCGGTCCTGTCAATGACGGAAGCGCCCAGCCATCCGCAAAACGTGGCCCGCGGCAGTTTCGTGGAAATCGCCGGCGTAACCCAGCCGGGGCCGGCGCCCAAATTTTCCCGCACCCGGGCCAAGGCTGGCGGTCCAGCCCCTGTCCTAGGCCAAAATACCAGTGATGGTCTGGCAGAATGGGGCTTCTCGGGGGACGAGATCGCGACGCTGCTGGCCTCGGGCGCCGTTGTGCAAACAGAGCCCTACAGCGGCTAGTTGGGCCCGGCATATGAGCACAAGCGGCGAGGGCGGCGCCAACGACGATAGCGGCCGGGCAAAGCTGCAAATAATCGAGGACGCCCGCCATTCCGTTCTCGACGAGGGCCGCCCGGACGCCGTGGCCCGGCAACACAGGCACGGCAAGTATACCGCCCGGGAGCGCATCGCGCGGCTCTGCGATACCGACAGCTTCCGCGAATTCGGCAGTTTGGTCGAGCCCCTGCGCGATACCGGTTTCAACGCCGATCTGGTCGCCCCGGCGGATGGCGTGGTGACCGGCAGCGGTCTGATTGACGGCCGGCCGGTTCGCGTCATGTCACACGACTACACGGTACTGGGCGGCAGTACGGGCAAGCACGGCTCGTCCAAGACCAACCGCGCCATTCAACTGGCTACGGAGCATGGCCAGCCGCTGGTGGCCTTGCTGGAGGGCGGTGGCCATCGTATTCAGGATGGTCAGGATTCGCGCCATTTCGCGGGCGCGGGGCCGGTGTTTCAACTTCTGGCCCGGAATTCCGGCTGGGTGCCCATGGCCATGGCCATGTTGGGCCAGGGTTTTGCCGGACCGACCAACTACGCTGCCCTGGCCGATTTCGTGGTCATGGTGCGCGGCGGCTCCACCATGGGCATGGCCGGCCCGGCCCTGGTCAAGGCCGGGTTGGGCGAGGATATCGACAAGGAGTCCCTGGGCGGGGCGGCCCTGCAGACCGACCGCCATGGCATCGCCGATCTGGCCGTGGAAACCGAGGATCAGGCCCTGGCCGCGGTGCGCCGCTTCCTCTCCTACCTGCCCGCGAACGCCCGGCAACCGCCGCCAATCCAACCAACCGACGATCCGGTGGACCGGGCCGAGCAGGAATTGCTGGAAATCATCCCAGGCAACCCGCGCAAGGCCTACGACGTACGCCGGATCATCGAACTGATCGCCGATCAAGGCAGCGTGTTCGAGAAAAAACCCACCTACGCCCGCAACATGGTCACGGCCTTTGCCCGCCTGAACGGCCGGCCCGTGGGCTTTGTCGCCAACCAGGCCCGGTATCTGGCCGGCATGCTGGATGTCAAGGCGTGCGAGAAAGCGGCGCATTTTATCGCCCTGTGTGATGCCTTCGGCCTGCCCATCGTCATCCTGATCGATGTACCCGGCTTCGCCATCGGCAGCGAGGCCGAGAAAAGCGGCCTGGGCCGCCGCTCCGGCCGGCTGCTGTTCGAACTGGGCCAGGCCAGCGTGCCCCGCGTCTCCATCGTCCTGCGCAAGGGCTATGGCGGCGGCTATTACGCCATGGGCGGCGGTCGGGGGTTCGAGGCGGACGGCGCCTTTGCCTGGCCGACGGCGGAAATCTGCGCCATGTCCGTGGAAGGCTCGGTCGATGTCGCCTATCGCCGGGACTATGAAGCCGCCGAAGACCCCGCCGCCCGCCGCCAGGAGATCATCAATATTTTCAAAAGCCAACTCGGCGCCCGCCGCGCGGCCGAAGGCTTCGGTATCGACGAGGTGATAGACCCCCGCCTGACCCGGCAGATCCTATGCGACACCTTTGACCGTTGCCCGCCGCGCCGTCCGGACAAAAACCCGCCGCGCGTGCGGCCTATCTCGCCCATATAGGAGACGAACATGACATTGGATGGACGCATTGCCCTGGTTACCGGCGCGGGCCGTGGCATTGGCCGCGCCATCGCCGTGGCCCTGGCCAAGGATGGCGCCGATATCGCGGTCAATTATCGCCGCGACGAAGCGGCGGCGGGGCATGCGGTGCGGGAAATTCAAGCCCTGGGCCGCAAGGCGCAGGCCTTTCAGGCATCCGTCGATATTTTGGACGACGTTACCGCGATGGTGGCGGAGATTGGCTCCACGATGGGGGCCATCGGCATTCTGGTCAACAACGCGGGCATCGCCAGCCGCGGCCAATCCGTTGCCGACACCGACCCGGCGGAGATGGAGCGGGTGGTGAGGGTGCACGCCTTCGGCCCCTACTATCTGTCAAAACTGGTGCTGCCCATGATGCGCGAACTGGGCCGCGGCGACATCATCATGATATCCTCCGTCGCGACAGACTCCCATGCCGCTTTCGGCAGCCCCTACAGCATGGGCAAGGCGGCCATGGAGGCCCTGGCCCGGACCCTGGCCAAGGAAGAACACCGCCACAACATCCGCACCAATATCGTCGCCCCGCCCCTGGTCGAAACCGACATGGGCCGGCGCCTGGTCAAGGCCCGCTCGGGGATAGAAGATCTACGCGAGTTGGATGCCCAGATGCCGTTCGGCCATGTCTGCCAGCCCGACGACATCGCCAACGCGGTACGATATCTGGTTTCCGACCTGAACACCTATGTCAACGGCCAACGCATCGCCGTCGACGGCGGCGGCAGCGCTTCGGCGCCAAAGTTCCAGAAGTGACGATGCACGGAAATTATCGCTTAATTGGAGTCGCGAATCCGACTTAAGCAATTGGTTTAATTGCTCTATTCTGAAGATTCCGAACACACTCGGGTCGAATACGCGCTACTCGATCACCTCGTGATTAATGACGCGGTAGGCTTCCGGGACCGGGGCATCGACCAGCAGGTGGACAATCTGGCTTAAGGATTCGACGATCCTGGGCGCCGCCGCATCGGCGGACTCTTTGTCGGCATATATACCGATCAGAATGCCGGTGCCGTTGCTGCGCTGCAAATTGATCAATTCCTTGACCCCGACCAAATTCCGCGACATGGCAAGGATGCCGTCACCCAGCGCCCGCGCTTCCTCGATACGATCCGGTTTGATCGCATAGCGTATCAGCCTGCAAAACATCGCCCGTCTCCCGATCCCCATGCCTGCCGACCAAAACAGAAAAATTTGATAATCGTGTTAATCGACATTTTTTTGGTACCTTCAAATGGGGTCATTCGCATGGGTCGGGCTTTGGCCGTCAAATCGTCATTGCCCTGTAGGATACATCCCGGACATCAAACTCCGCAATTCAACAGATGATCCCAATTCATGCCTGGTCGTGTTATTCCAATCCCTGACGGCCCATATTAGGATCGATGGAAACCTGGATAGGGAGAAAATCATGGCGAAAATCGAGAGTCTGCATGGCACGACGCCGGCGGAAATTTTTCAAAGCGGCCTGGAAAATATTGGCGATATCCAAGCAGTGTCCCTATCCGTACTATGGAAAGATGGCAGCGTGACGGCGGGGTGGTCGAACGTGGATATCGCTTCGTTGGCGCTGATGGTCCTGACATTGGACCAAAAGCAGCGCGACGATCTCGAGTCGGATGACTGAGCGGATATCAAGTAGAGTTGCGGGAGGCTGGATGGTGCAGACGCTGGTGTTGACGTTCATAGCCCATGACCGGCCGGGTCTGGTCGAGCAACTGGCCCAGGCCGTGAGTGGAGCGGGTGGCAACTGGCTGGAAAGCCGCATGGCGCGTCTGGCCGAAAAATTTGCCGGCATCGCCAGAGTGGAAATTTCCGTCGACAAGGTCGGCGCCCTGAAAGCGGCGCTGTCCGCGCTGTCCGCGGCGGGATTCACCCTGACCATAGAGGAAGCCGTTGCCGAAGCAATATCCGGTGGACCGCTGTTCAATCTGGAACTTTTAGGTTCGGATCACCCGGGCATTGTGCATGATGTCTCGCGCTGCCTGTCGGAACACGGCGTCAGCGTGGAGGAAATGGAGACCGATATCCGCCACGCGCCCATGGGCGGGGACATATTGTTTTATGCCCAGGCCAAGGTCCGCCTACCCGCCAGCCTGAGCGAAGATGATCTACGCGATGCCCTGGAAGCCCTGGCCGGTGCCATGATGGTAGACATTACCCTGCGCGAGGACGACGCCGCGGCGCGCCGGTAAGCCGTGGATTGGGCTCAGGGACCTAATTGCGGCATCTCCGCCACCACCATCGCATCTTCGGTGCTGCCAAACACCTCCTCACGAATGACCTTGTTGGTAATTTCGCCCAAGTAATCGACAAGTGCGTCATTGATCTGTTCGAATTCCGGCCAAAGCACATCGTCGATGAACGACTGCGGGGCGCCAATCACAACGCTTTGACGCCTCATTCGCGCGTATCGGTAGGGTTGCATGCCGTAACGGCGGCAGAGCGCGATGAACAATTGACGGGACCAGGGATCCGGCAGACTGAACCTGATTTCAACAGCGTTTTCCTCGGCCTGGATATCCGCAAGCCGGGCGCGGATGCGTTGGGCGGCGGCGGCCGATGCCACCTTCTCGCCGTCCGTCGCGCCGCCCGCGAACAAGGCCTCGATCTTGCGAAGTTTCCCGCGAAGAATTTGTTCGCCATCCATTTTCCGCCCTATCCCCGTCCGGCAACCGGATGGATGCTCACGCCACCCGGAATTTGTTCCGTGGCGGTCAGTTCGATCAGGCTAATGTTGACGCGCCAGGGCTGATCCAGGGCCCAAACAACCGCCGCGGCGACATCATCCGCCGTGATGATTTCGAACCCCGCCGCCATGGCCGCTTGCGCCGCCTCGTCGTCGGTCATGGTGGCGAAGATTTCCGTGTCCGTGCGGCCCGGCGAGACCTCCGTGACGCGGATACCCGTGCCCTTGAGGTCGTGGCGCAAATCCTGGCTCAGCACGTGCACCGCCGCCTTGGAGGCGCCATAGACGGCGGAGCCGATGGCATGCAAGCCAAAGATCGAGCCGATATTGACAATATGCCCCCGCCTCCGCGCCACCATGCCTGGGCTGACCGCGCGCACCGCATGCACGGTGCCGCCCACATTGGTTTCCAGGGTCGCGTCGATATTGTCCGGATCCAGTTCGTGAAACGGATCAAAGCGGCTGCCGATACCAGCACAGTTCACCAGGATATCTATATCCAGGGCGCCCAGAACCTCATAAATCGCCCCGCGGTCGCGGAGATCCAGGCCATAGGGGATGATCACGCCGGCGCCGTCTTCCGGCCCAGCCAGCGCCGCCAAGCGCTCCTGCCGCCGGGCCACCGCATGCACGGCCAGCCCACGCCTGGCCAGCAGCCGCGCCGTCGCGGCCCCGATGCCACTGGACGCGCCGGTAACCAGCGCGGTTTGATAATCCTGCAATGCCATCTCGCTGCCCCTCTCCCTTGCAAGGATCGCGAAGAGCGAACCTTGGATTTTTGTTCAAGCGCCTTTTGTGGCTGCACACCGCAATAGCGCATGTCCTGGAAGTCATCGGCTGTTCCAGCCATTGGTCTCTGCGGCCCCAGGTGTGTACGGCTACAATCGATCATAGAATACATCGCATCCGCCGTCGTTGAACAAGGAGCCGCGACGAAATAGGCTCCACACGCGTCTACGGGAGAGCATCGCATGGACAAGACTATCGATCGACGATCCCCTGAACGGGGTCTCAAACATAAATAAACGCGGTTCGGCTTAAGATATGGGATAAATTCCAAGAACAGGGTATCAAAATTCCTATCCCGCAACGCGACCTGCATCTTAAAAGACGATACCTTTGCAGGCCGCCGATTGACGCGGGAGGTATGCATCTGAGAGGAGACTCGCATTGATCGACGATGACGGTATCGTCGCTGCCTATGTGCTGGACGGCGCGGGCGGCGGACGAGAGCTTCTTGGCTGCGCGGCGGAAGACCTGCATCCTACGGAGGGTTCCGTCTGGCTGCATTTGGATCGTAACATGCCCAACACCTGCCGCCAGGCGGTGGCGGCCATCGGCCTTGACGAGGTATTGGCGGACGCCCTTTTGGCGGAAGAGACACAGCCACGGGTCGTAACATCGGCCAATGGGATTTTGATTATTCTTAGAGGCGTCAACACCAACCCGGGCTCGCAGCCGGAGGACATGGTCAGCTTGCGTTTGTGGATTGAGCAGAGCCGCATAATTTCAGTCCGCTCCCGGCCGCTGGGGAGTATTCGCGATATTCGAGAGCGGCTTGAGGTCGGACGGGGCCCCAAATCCACGGGCGAGTTCCTGGTGATGATTGCCGACCGACTGATCGAGCGCATAGGGCCGGTAATCAATAGCCTGAGCGAGCGCCTCGACCAACTGGAAGAAGATATTGCTACCCTCTCCCCTCGGGAGGCTCGCGGGGAACTTCGTAATATTCGCCATCAGGCGATCATGCTGCGGCGGTATCTGGCACCGCAGCGCGATGTCCTGGGCCGGCTGCAGATGGAAACCCAGCCGTGGATTCTGCCTGAACATAAAATAGAACTGCGCGAAGTTACCGCCGCCACCACGCGTTATGTAGAGGAATTAGATGCCGTGCGCGAGCGGGCCGGCGTTGTCCATGACGAAATGGTGACGCTGGCAAGCGAGGCCATGAACCGGACCATGTATACGCTCACCCTGGTCGCAACCATCATTCTGCCGCTCAGTTTCGTCACCGGATTATTGGGGATGAACGTCGGCGGCATGCCTATGGCCGAGCACAAACTGGGTTTCTGGTTCGTCACCAGCGCTCTTTTGGCCACGGGCGTATCGATCGTCGTACTGTTCCGATGGTTGAAGTGGCTGCGCTAGAGCAATTTTCAATCAATTGGATTCGCTTTAGCGATCCAAGTGATTGGTTCAATTGCTCTTTTCTTAAGAGTCCGAGCATGTTTAGAAGAAACATGCCCTAACGATTAATTTTCAGCCAATGCGGTAACCTGTACCAAATTTGGTCCCGCCGAGACGCGGCTGGAGCGTTTCCGGGCTATTCCGGGCCATCAAGCTCCCTCAGGAACCGCAACAGGGCCTGGTTGACCTGTTCCGGGCGTTCCTGCTGCACCCAATGGCCGGCCCCCTCGATCATCTCCACCAAGCGCAAATCAGCCAATTTGTCCCGCATTGTTGCAACCAGATCGACGCCGGGCACAAAATTCAGCACTGGCTCCAGGGTGCCGGCGATGAAGGCCGCGGGCTGGATTATTTGCTGCGCCGCCAGGGGCGACAGCAGGGCGAAATCCCGGTGCCAGTTGCGGTACCGGTTGAGGGGGCCGCGAAAACCGCTGCCCTCGAACTGGGAAACGTAATAATCCAGATCCTCGGCCCGCATCCAGGCTGGCATCTCGCCCGGATCGCTCATGCCGTCCAGCAATTTCGCATCCGCCGGTTTGCCGCGCGGCGGCGCGGCCCGCAGACCTTCACCGGAAATCCAGTAATAGATCTTGCGCAGGCTGTCGCGCACATCCGCCTCCAACTCCGCCTCCGCCACGCCCGGTTCCTGGAAATAGATCTGATAAAAGAATTTGTCCTTGTAGACCTGTCTGGCCACATCGATGAACGGCGCCGGGCCGGGGCCGGTATAAGGCACGCTCAATCCCGCCACCCCGCGCACCCGCCCGGGGTGCAGCAGGGCCGTGTTCCAGGCGATGGGCGCCCCCCAATCATGGCCGATTACGACCGCCTGTTCTTCGCCCAGGGCCGCGATCAGCCCCGCCATGTCGGCGGTCATTGATGCCATGTCATAGGCCTCGATCGCCTGGGGTTTGTCGGAGCCGCCATAGCCCCGCACATCAGGCGCCGCGACCCGATAGCCGGCGGCGGCGAGTGCCGCAATCTGATGCCGCCAGGAGTACCAGGATTCCGGCCAGCCATGGATCAGCAACACCAAAGGTCCCTCACCTGATATGGCAACACGAAGGTTCAATCCATTGGTTTTAAAATGTTTTATGCTTTGCTCCACAAACACGCCTCCTAAAAACGCGCGACGCCGAAACTGTTGGGGTTCAGGCTGCGGCGTCCGGCCTCGTCACATACCGTCAATAACAGTCCAAGCGCCACGCGGCTATCGCGGGGGTCGATCATGCCGTCGTTCCACATCCGCGCGGTGTGATAGTAACCCGAAGCATTGCCGTCGTAGAGAGCGATGACCTTGGCTTCCAAAGCATCCAGTTCCGCTTCGTCCAGCGGCGCACCCTGACGCCTGGCCTTGGCCTCATGCACAATACGCATGACCAGGCCAGCCTGCTTTCCGCCCATCACGCCGCATTGAAAATTTGGCCAGGCGAGAATGAAACGCGGCTCGTATGACCAGCCCGACATGGCGTAATGGCCGGCTCCGAACGAGGCGCCGATCATCAGGGTTATGCGCGGCACCGAGACGTTGGAGACGGCCTGAATCATCTTGGCGCCGTGCTTGATCATGCCCATTTCCTCAACCTCACGCCCGACGATGAAGCCGGTTGTATTGTGCAGATAAATCAGCGGCGTACCCGATTGATCGCAAAGCTGCATGAATTGCGAGGCCTTGGTGGCGCCTTGCGGTGTGATGGGACCGTTATTGCCGATCAGGCCGCAGGGCAGGCCCATGATAGCGGCCTGGCCGCAGATCGTCAGGTTGTCGTATTCCGCCTTGAATTCCAGAAAGTCGGAACCGTCGACCAGGCGGGCGATGACTTCCCGCACGTCATAGGGCTTTTGGTATTCCACCGGCACGATGCCGCACAGTTCCTCGATATCGTAGGCCGGCTCGTCCCAGGTTCGCGGCCGCGCCGGCGCCAGCCGGCCGGACCAGTTCAGGCGCGAAACAATATCCCGGCAAATGCTCAACGCCTCGGCATCATTTTCGGCCACATGTTCGGTCAGCCCGGAGATCGTGGCATGCATATCCGTGCCGCCCAGGTCCTCCGCCTCGGCTATTTCACCCGTGGCGGCGCGCACCAGGGGCGGGCCGGCGAGAAAGGCCATAGCCTGTTTGCGCACCATGACCACATAGTCGGACATGCCCGGCATATAGGCCCCCCCGGCCGTGGAGGCGCCGTGTACGACGGAAATGACCGGACAGCCCGCCGCCGACAGTTTGGCCTGTTTATAAAACATCCCGCCCCCGCGCACCAGGGTGGCCGGTACATAGTCCAGCAAATCCGCGCCGGCGGATTGCACCAGATGGATCACCGGCAGTTTGTTCTCCAAGGCGATGTCAAAAGCACGCACCATCTTGTCCACGCCATGGGTGTGCAGAGCGCCAGCCAGAATTCCGGAATCGTCCACGATGACCGCGCAGCGCACACCCGACACCACGCCGATGCCGGTGATCAGCCGGGCGCCGGAAATATTTTCATTGCCATCGTCGTCATAGGTCTTGTAGCCGGCCAGGGTGGATAGCTCCAACCATGGCGCGCCGCGATCCAGCAACAGATTCAACCGATCCCGCGGCAGCAACTGCCCGCGGCTTTCGAACCGGGCCCGGCTTTTTTCCGAGCGTGCCCGAACCTTGCCTTCCAGTTCGCGCAAGCCAGAAATCTGGGCCAGAAAATCAGCGCGGTTGTCCCGGAAGGCGGGATCCCTTGGATCTATTTTCGAGGCGATTTTGGGCATGGCGGCGGAACCTGTACAGCACAACAGCGGGTGCAGGGACTATCGGCAGTGAACCTTCATTCGTCAATATAAAGGCCTGCGCCCATGGCCATTATTCCGCTTCCCATACGCCCGCCAACGGGTATGCTGGGGCATGGCATTTCTGCTACGGCATATCGTCCGCTATGCGGCGCAAAAAATCGCCGCCGACCCGGTGGCACGGGATCAGGCCGCCCGTGCCGCGCGCGGTCTCATCAAGGAGGCCAAGCGGATCGCCGACGACGAAGACCGGGCCCGGGCCGCCGGACGGGCCGTGCGCCGGGCCCTGAACAAATTGCAGGGCAATTAGAGCGGGTTCGTTGTATCACCTCATGATCAGCCGGCGCCGCGGTGGGCGCCGTCACGAAGGCCAAACCCATGGCTGAAGTTTCCGACCGCCAATCCTATTATCCTACCAGCGACCGTGGCCTTGGCTTGGAATTGCGTTGCATATTTTTTTTGCGCCATGGACCCTGAAAATCGGATAGTCACGCCCCATGCGCGAAACCACCAACCCCACGAAGACATCCCTAAGGCCCATCATGGTGCTGTGCGGGGCAATGTTGGGAGTGGGCGTCATCATCTCACCCGTCCCGGAAGGTATGTCGCCGGAAGCCTGGAAGGTGCTCGGCGTCGCAATCTGGATGGCCTTCTGGTGGTTGACCGAGGCCTTGCCGGTTACCGTCACCGCACTCATGCCCCTGATCGTCTTCCCGGTTCTGGGGCTTTTCGATTTCAAGACGTCGGCGGCGCCCTATGCCCATCCGCTGATTTTTCTTTTCATGGGCGGCTTCATCATCGCGAAGGCTATCGAGACCTGGAAGCTGCACTTACGCATCGCGCTTCTCATCGTGCGCGCCTTCGGCACCAGGCCCGACCATCTTGTCGCTGGTTTCATGCTGGCGACGGCCATTCTAAGCATGTGGGTCAGCAATACGGCGGCCACGGTCATGATGCTGCCCATCGCCCTGTCCATCATCGGTGTGTTGAACGAAAAGGAAGACCCGCGGATCGCCGATAACACGGCGACGGCGCTGCTGCTGGGCATCGCATATGCGGCCAGCATTGGCGGCATGGGCACGCTTGTCGGGTCGCCGCCCAACGCCCTGCTTGCCGCCTTCGCCCAGGAACAGCTTGGTCTTGAACTGGGGTTCGCCAAATGGCTGACGATCGGCTTGCCCATGGTCTTCGTCATGCTGCCGCTGGCCTGGCTACTGCTGACCCGGGTCACCTGCCCGGTCTCGCGCCGCCCCATTCCGGGCGCCGACGCGGTGGTCGAAAGCGAAATAAAGGCGCTGGGTCCGATGTCTATCGAGGAAAAGCGCGTCCTGGCTATTTTTATCCTGACGGCATTAAGCTGGATATTCAGGCCCATGATCACCAACGCCTTTCCCGGCATGGGCCTGACTGATTCCGGCATCGCCCTTATGGGCGCCGTATCGCTGTTCATCATTCCCACGGGCAAGGGGGACAATAGCTGCCTTATGACCTGGCCCCACGCCGTTTCCTTGCCCTGGGGGGTACTGCTGCTGTTTGGTGGTGGCTTAAGCCTGGCAAATGCCATTTCCAGGAGCGGGCTCGCCGATAGCCTCGGCGGCGGCCTGATCGGGCTGGACGGCTTCCCGACGCTCGTCCTGGTCGCCGCCGTGACGGCCTTGATCGTATTCCTGACCGAGATCACCTCCAACACGGCAACCACGGCGGTCTTCCTGCCGATCGTCGCCACGCTGGCGTCCAGCCTGGGCGTCGCGCCCCTGGAGCTTACCATCCCCGTGGCCCTGGCGGCTTCCTGCGCCTTCATGATGCCCGTGGCGACCCCGCCAAACGCCATCATCTTCGCCAGTGAGAAGTTGACCGTGGCCCAGATGGCCAAGGCTGGTTTGCTGCTCAACCTGATCGCTATTGCGGTAATTATAGCTGTCACTTCGGTCCTGGCGAACTAGCTTCCATCGGCAAATTCGCCGCGCTATCCCGCCGCCCACGAAGCAGGCATTGAGGCTTGCGCCCGAGAGCCTGTTGCCCTGAAACATGCTCCGACGCTTTGGGAACAGGGAAATTGAACCCATTACTTAAGTCGCGATAGCGACCCCGATTAATTGAAAATTACGCTAGCCGCGACCCTCTTCGCCGAGGCCGGCGATCCGCCGCCGGGCCATGAAAAAAGCGCGGAGCGATTTGCGGACGAGGCTCGTTTACATCTCCACCTGACCAACAAGATGCGCGCCCCGCGCGGCCATGAAATATAAACCCATATGGTGGGTTGCCCCCTGGGGATGGGCGGCGCCGGCGCCTAGCTCCAACTGTTCCGCGACCGCGCGCGGCAGATCATAGGTAGCGCAACCTTGGTCGTAAACATGGATCTCGCGCAAGGCCGGCACCAGGCCATGGTTGCGCCCGGACAACAGGGTCAGCACCATGTCCATGACGCAGATATCCGTGCAGATACCAACCGCCAGCAGATCGGTAATCTCGTGCCGGTTCAACCAATCCACAAGTGCGTTCGAGCCGTCGGGCCGAATCGCGCCGACAAAGCCATTAATGCAATCCTTGCGCAGCAGGGTCGCGTTGGCCTCGCCCTCCAGCCACAGCAACTCCGGCACGAGATTTTCCTCCCCCGTGCCGATTTCGCAGTGGGGCGGATAGGGCGGTTCCGGCTTCCCCGCCTGATGGCTGTCTAAAAAAGCCAGCATGGGCCAACCCCGGGCTGCGAAAGCGCGGGCGAGGCGGTCCGCTTCCGACACCATCCGGCTGACCTGGGGATTTTCAACTGGCGGCGCCAGATTGCCGGCCCCAACCGTGGCAAATCCATTGACGATATCAACCATGACCAGGCCGAATTGCCCCCCCGCCGAACCGGCATCATTAAGATGCAGCGATGCCAGCGCCAACGGCATGGCCTGTTCAATTTGCGCCAGTAAGTCATCACCCATGTTCAAACCCTTGTTCCGGCCAATTTATGCCGCAATGGCGGCTAAGCCCTACTGCGCCATAACGTTACGATTCCGCGTTCAACGATAACCGTCAATCGGAATTGCGCGCCACTGAATCATTGAATAATGTATGTTGCACCGCAATAAATCAAAGAATTTTGCTTTGCCGAACCCATTTGCCAAACTAGGCACCCGGACAATATCGGGCAACGCCCCGCCGAAATCCAACGCCAAACAATTGGCCTCGGGTTATCTTTCCCGGCGGGCCCGATCGGTGTATGAAGGGCCCCCGGCAATTATTCAGCTCAGCAGCAAGGATCCATCCCATGATCCCACGCTATTCGCGCCCTCAAATGGCGGCCATCTGGTCGCCTGAAAGCAAGTTTCAAATCTGGTTCGAGATCGAGGCCCATGCCTGCGATGCCCAGGCCGAATTGGGAGTAATCCCGAAAGAGGCGGCCAGGGACGTTTGGGAAAAAGGCGCCTTTGAAGTGGACCGAATTGATCAGATCGAGCGGGAAACCCACCATGACGTCATCGCCTTTCTGACCAACCTGGCCGAACACGTGGGTCCCGCCGCCCGCTTCGTGCATCAGGGAATGACCTCGTCGGACGTGCTGGACACCACTTTCAGTGTGCAACTGGTGCGCGCCACGGATATTTTACTGGGCGACATGGACCACTTGCTGGTGGTATTGCGCCGCCGGGCCTATCAGCACAAGAACGATATCTGCATCGGCCGCAGTCATGGCATTCATGCGGAACCCACGACCTTTGGCCTGAAGCTGGCCCAGGCCTACGCGGAATTTGACCGCGGCCGGGATCGTTTGCGCCGGGCGCGGCGGGA
Organism: Pseudomonadota bacterium; assembly: GCA_027623205.1. Taxonomy (GTDB): domain Bacteria; phylum Pseudomonadota; class Alphaproteobacteria. Next base: position 15,782 of record JAQBYC010000109.1, read on the forward strand.
AATAGCGACCTGCGCCATTTCCGGCGCCGTCGGCACGTTTGCCAACATCGATCCGGCGGTGGAGCAGCATGTGGCGGACGCCCTGGGCCTGACCGTCGAACCGGTATCGACCCAGGTTATCCCCCGCGACCGGCACGCCATGTATTTTTCCACCCTTGCGGTCATCGCATCCAGTATCGAACGGCTGGCCACGGAAATACGCCATCTACAGCGCTCGGAAGTTTTGGAAGTCGAGGAATATTTCGCCGAGGGGCAAAAGGGGTCCTCGGCCATGCCGCACAAACGCAACCCGGTGTTGACCGAAAACCTGACCGGTTTGGCCCGCCTGGTGCGGATGAGCGCCATCCCGGCCCTGGAAAACGTCGCCCTATGGCACGAACGGGACATCTCCCACTCCAGTGTCGAACGGGGCATCGCGCCGGACACCACGGTGACCCTGGATTTCGCACTGAACCGGCTGATCGGGGTGATCGACAAGCTGACGGTTTATCCGGAAAATATGCAGGCCAACCTGGACCGCTTGGGTGGTTTGATCTTTTCGCAACGGGTGCTGTTGGCCCTGACCCAGGCCGGCGTCAGCCGCGAGAACGCCTACGCCTTTGTCCAGCGCAATGCCATGCCCGTTTGGCGCGGCGAAGGGAATTTCCTGGATCTATTGAAGGCCGACGCGGACGTCATGGCCGCCCTATCGGAGGCGGAATTGGCGGCCATGTTCGACCTGGGCTATCACACCAAGCATGTGGATACGATCTTCAAACGGGTCTTTGCCGAACGCGACACCTACCCCAAACCCGAAGATTAGAGCGTGTCGCGGCTAATCTGAACCATTTGACCGGTCTTCCAGACCCCGTGGGTAGGCGCGGTTCGCCGGTCGATGTGGGGCATCGTCCAAGGACCGCAACGCCGCCACGGGGTCTGGAAGACCGGCCTGCGGTGGCGTTATCAAGCCATTGTGCGGCGTTGCGCGGCTTGCCCGATGTCCCACATCGCGCTGCGCCACGCGCCTACCACAATGGCTTGGTAACGCCA
>JAQBYC010000110.1 GCA_027623205.1 Pseudomonadota bacterium
AACTCTATTCCGGGGAATGGCAGCACACTATAGGTGGTAGGTGTGGGTGAAAGGCGGATAGGCAAGGATCAAACCTCTCCGCGACCGAACGCGCGACGCCCTCGAGTTCGAGACTATCCACGCGCGAAAAGATCGTACGACATACAAAGTTCACGTCCAACTCCAACTGGCGCGAACAGAATCCATACCCGTCTTCTTCGCCATCATCCAGGACGTCACGGAACGCTTGCAGGGTGAGGAGACCCAGCGCCGTTTGATGGCGGCCATCGATGGCCTTGACGATATCATCTCTATTTATGACTCCGATGATCGGTTGGTCTATGCCAACCAGGCGCTCCGCAATTTTTATCCTGCTGACGCCGAAGTCCTTCGTCCCGGCGCTACTTTCGAGGCACGCATGCGGGGACTCATCTCCAGTCGAATTCCACTTGACGCGATCGGTCGGGAGGACGCCTGGCTGGCTGAGAGACTGGAAGGTCACCGAAATCCCGGCCCCGCTTTTGAATTGCCCCGGCAGGACGGGATTACGCTGCTGATACGGGAGCAGAAGATGCCGGATGGCAGTGTTGTCAATATCGGCAGCGACGTGACAGCGCGCAAGCGGGTGGAGGATGCGCTTCGCGAGCGTGAACAACAACTTCGCCTGATCACCGACAACCTTCCGGTCTCAATCGTTCAGATAGGCGGCGGCCTGCGTTATCAATTCGTCAACAGGATGGCTGAAGAAATATTGGGGCGGCCGGCGTCGGAAATTATTGGCAAATCTATCCCGGATGTCGTGGGCGAGGAATTTTATACGAACTTGCGCCCGCGGATCGAGGCTGTACTGGCTGGAACGCAACAGGAATTCGAGGCAACTGTTACCTATCCTGGCGGCCGGCAACGGCAAATGGCGTTTGTCTATGTTCCGCAAATCGGGCCCGACCAGACGGTCATCGGTTATTTCGGCTTGGCGATGGATATTAGTGAACGCCACACACTGGAAGAAACGCTGCGGCAATCCCAAAAGATGGAAGCAGTGGGTCAGCTCACCGGGGGCATAGCGCACGATTTCAATAATTTGCTGGCCATCATCATGGGTAACCTGGAACTGTTGCTTGCGCGCACCGGGCACAGTCGTGAAGTGGCGGACTTTGCTGAAACCGCTCTTGGGGCCACGCTGCGTGGCGCCGATCTGACACACCGTCTTCTGGCCTTCTCGCGCCGGCAACCGTTACAGCCAGCGTCCATCGATTTGAACAAGTTGACGAAGGGAATGCATGAGCTTCTCCAACGCGCCTTGGGGGAGACCATAGAGATCGAAATGGTGATCGGTTCAGACCTTTGGCAATGCGAAGCCGATCCCGGTCAGTTGGAGAACACAATTCTCAATCTGTCGATCAATGCCCGCGACGCGATGCCAGACGGCGGGCGGTTGACCATCGAGACTTCCAACGCGTACCTTGATGACGTCTATGCTGCCGCACAGGAAGATATAGATCCGGGTCAATACGTGCTTTTGGCGGTCAGCGATACCGGTGCCGGAATGCCGCCCGAGGTCATTGCGAAGGTCTTTGAACCCTTCTACACCACAAAAGGGGTGGGCAAGGGCACCGGACTGGGCCTCAGCATGATCTATGGTTTCGTCAAACAATCGCGCGGTTTCATCCGGATTTACAGCGAGGTTGGCGAGGGCACGACAGTGAAAATCTATCTGCCGCGAGCCGCCGCCGAAGCGAACGCCTCGCCAAAAACGCGCCATTTGGAAGTTCTGAATACGATGGCTCGGGGCGAGGTCATCATGATCGTCGAGGACGACGCCGAGGTACGTATCGTGGTGGTCACCATCCTGGAAGAGTTAGGCTATGAAGTGCTTGAGTCCGGCACAGGGGCGCTGGCTCTCGAACAAATGAAGCAAAGCAGCTCTATTGATCTGCTTCTGACCGACGTCATCCTGCCGGGAAATATGGGCGGGCGGGAACTGGCCGACAGGGCCAGAGATCTGTTCCCCGGCCTTAAGGTGCTGTTCATGTCGGGCTATGCGGAAAATGCCATCATGCATCATGGCCGGTTGGACCGACGCGTGAATTTGTTGTCGAAACCATTTGGCCGGGCGGCCCTAGGGGAGAAGGTCCGTCAGATTCTCGACGACTGATATCGTCCGAACAGCCGGATGTTTGTTGCCGAGAAGGCGATTCGTTTAACCGCTTGTCTGCCCTTAATACGTTTGCCGATGGCTGTGTGCGTGGAGAGACATCTTTGGGCTGATCAGTGGCTTTTGAAACGGCTTTTGAAGCCCTGCAATGTGCGTTCTCGTCGCCGGTCGGCTGACGCGAGGACTCCGCTTGATTGTGGCGCCATCGGCCAGATACCGAGCGCGCAGGCACCTGTGCTCTGTCGCGGCGCCTAATCGATGCTTTTTCATCCGTGACCCGCGCGGCGCCGCTATCCACCTAAGGTGATTTGTCGCGGGCCGGAATTGCCGGATAACCTGAAAGGGAAAACCTTGGGCCAGGGCGCCAGGATAATCGTGGCGGCAAAGCTTTGACGGCGCTTTGACATGGCTCTATTGTTAGGCCAGGATTGCAATCGAAGCTCTTGGGGAGATGCCTGATATGGCCAAGAAATATCATTTGATCAGTTCTATTACCTGACCGTGGGTACAGCGCGCCGTGATTCTTTTGCGTGCGAAAGATGTCGATTTCGAGACCACCTACATCAACCTGGCGGACAAGCCTGACTGGTTCCTGAAAATCTCGCCCCACGGCAAGGTGCCCGTGTTGGCGGTGGACGAGGAACCGCTGTTTGAATCCAATGCCATCGCGGAATATCTGGATGACGTCGTCCCGCCCAGAAGCCATCCGGAGGATCCGTTCAAGCGGGCCCGCAACCGGGCCTGGACGGATTTCGTGCCTGATTTTTCCAAGGGCATCAATATCTACTACACCAAGACCCGGGAAGAGTTTGACGAGAAACTGGCCGGGGCGCCAAAGTTTCTGCAAAAACTGGAAGACGCCATCGCCACCGAACGGGGCAACGAAGGGCCTTATTTCAACGGTCCTGAACTGTGCCTCGTCGATGCGGCCTATGCGCCCTTCCTGCAGCGCTTTGCTCTGATTGAGCAATTCGTGCAGACGGGCATATTGCGGGACTATCCGCTGCTTCAGGCCTGGTCCGACGCGCTGTTGGCCAACGACGCCGTCATAGGTTCCGTCGCGCCCAGCTTTGAAGCGGTGTTTTTCGCCAATTTGAAGAACCGCGGCTTCTATGTGGGCACCCTGCTGGGCGAGGATATCGTTGCGGCCGAATAGTGATGGCAACTGAATTGCAGGGACAATGTCATTGTGGCCGGGTCCGGTACGCGATTGCCGGGCCCGTGCGGCAGGTGGTGGAATGCCATTGTGAAAGCTGCCGGCGCATTACGGGCAGCGTCTGGCATGCGACCGGCGCACGCAAGGTGGATGTGACGATCACCGATCCGACCGGGGCGCTGTCCTGGTATCGTAGCTCGGAAATGGTGGAGCGCGGCTTCTGCGGCAATTGTGGCTCCACCCTGTTCTTTCGCCGGGATAATGCGGATACCATCACCATCACCGCCGGCAGCCTGGATCAACCAACCGGCCTGCACCTGATGATGCGTATTTTCACGGACGAGATGGCTGATTACGCAGCCGATACCAGTGGTGATGGCATCCCGAGATATCCCGCATTGCCACCCATGCACCATTTCGCCATTCCCGACGATTGATGCCCCCGGGGACTGACACTTGCGTTAGGTAGGGGGGGCCGCGTCGTTCAGCCAATCGTACATGTACTGGCCGTAACTGCGGGCCACGTAGATGTCCATATGGGCACCGTCTGCGAGATGGTGCACCAGGATGGCGACGCTGGCCAAAACGCTCTGCGCGCAATGGCCCGGCAAGAATATGGCCGGTCTCAGATCAAGTGGGCAGCCCTGGGCTAGAATGTTCCGCGCCGGCCCTGCCGCGATGCGAAAGACCGTGCGGGCATGGCTTAGATCGCTTAAGGCGCCGCCATTGGCCACAATGCGGGCGGCGAGGTTGCCCCGGGCGGCGTCAGCGTCACTTACCAGCAGCCATTCCCGTGGTGCGAGCCACAGCGCATGGAGCGCCGTGTCTTGGCTGGCGCGGTTGGCCTGTTCAGGTAAATCGAGGCCGAGCTTGCCGCCGAAATCTGATTGCCGGTCCGGCCCGTACAGGCGCTGGATCCACAGGTCCGTGCGTTCCTGGATCAGTTCGCCCGGCTGCGGGGGGCGGTTCAGGGCGGATCGGCGGGGCCGGGGATCAGGCACGAAGACGCTCTCCCTTGGGGTCGATAAAGACCGGATCGGTGATCGTCACGGCAATGATCCTGCCGTCCAGGGGCGAATGAGCCCAAAGCTCTTCCCCCAGGCGTTGGCGGCCGTCCCGCACCATGGCCAGGGCGATCGGCTTGTCCAGGCTGGCCGAAAACACCGATGTGGTCACGTGACCCGCCTTGTCGGGCAGGGGGCCCGCAACCTGGCTTTGCAGCAATATGCCCCCCGCTGGGATGGAGCTGCCGCCATCTACCGGTATCAGGCCGACCAGGTTCAAGCGGCCGGCGGGCGCCAGGCCGGGCAGGCGCAGTGACCGCCGGCCGACAAAATCCTTTTTGGCCGACAACATGGCGCGCAGACCCATATCGCCGGGGGTGGCGCGGCCGTCCGCCTCGGGGCCCATGACGAAATGGCCCTTTTCCGTGCGCAAGGTGGTCAGCGCCTCGGTGCCATAGGGTATGACGTCGAAGCCCCCGCCCGTTGCCAGCAGTAACTCCCACAAGGCGTGGCCATGGTCCGCCGGAACGGCGATTTCATAGGCCAGTTCGCCTGAAAAACTGATGCGGAAGACCTGTGCCGGGATGCCGCCAATGTGGCCAGCGCGCCATGCCATGTGGGGCATGGCCTGACTGGCGAACGCAATGCTGCTGTCCAGGCTGTCCAGCAGGTCCCGCGACCGGGGTCCCGCCACCGCGGCCACGGCCCATTGGTCCGTGATCGAGGTCAGATGAACCCGCAACTCCGGCCAGACCACCTGCAGATAATATTCCAGATGGGCCATGACCGGTCCGGCATTGGCCGTCGTGGTGGTCATGATAAATTGCGTTTCGGACATGCGGGCGACAGTGCCGTCGTCAAAGATCATGCCGTCATCACGCAGCATCACGCCATAGCGGCACATGCCCACCGCCAGGGTATTGAAGCCGTTGATATAGATGCGGTCCAAGAACTCGACCACGTCCGGGCCATGCAGGTCAATGCGGCCCAGGGTGGAGACGTCCACGACGGCAACATTGCGCCGTACCGCCAACACTTCGCGGTTGACGGCATCGGTTGCGGTTTCACCCGGCCGTGGGTAGTAATGGGGACGCTGCCAAAGGCCCGCCGGTGTGAAGACCGCGCCGGCTTTTTCGTGGCAGTCCTGCATGGGCGTGCGTCGGGTCGGGGCCAAAAAAACGCCTATCTCGCGTCCCGCCAGGGCGCCAATGGTGACCGGAGTATAAGGCGGGCGATAGGTTGTGATGCCCACATCGGCCAGCGGTTTGTCCAGCGCACTGGCGAGTGCCGCGATGCCGTTCAGGTTCGAGGTCTTGCCCTGATCGGTGCCCATGCCGAGCGTAGTGTAGCGCTTCACATGCTCGACCGAACGATAGCCCTCCCGTGCCGCCAGCTCCACATCGGCGGCCGTCACGTCATTTTGCAGGTCGATAAACTGCTTGCGCCGGGATTTGCTCAATGAAATTGGCCGGCCCATCGCCGCCTCGCCGCCCGCGAATTCGTCCCCGCCAAACTCGCCAGCGGCCGCGCCAACCACCAGCATGCCGGGGACATCCGATTGCGGCACCAGGCTTTGAATATCCTGGCGGTAGGTCAGTTTGCCGCCAGCCTGGGAATAAAGATGCACGCAGGGGGTGAAGCCGCCCGAAAGGCAGAGCAGATCACAGTCGAGGCGCCGCTCCGAGCCGCGAACGGTGTCGCCGTTGCCAGCCAGCCGGGCGATGGTGACGCCGGTCAAGTCTCGCCCGCCGGAGGTGTCGATGACGGCGTGGCCAGGCAGAATTTCTACTCCGGGCATGTCCCGGCGTTTCGTTCCAGGCCGGTGATCGACGATTGCGGCAATCTCAATGCCATGCGCCGCCAGTATTTGGGCCGCCCGATAGGCGCTGTCATTGCTGGTGTTGATTACGGCGCGTTTGCCCGACCGCACGGCGTAGGCCCGCAGATAATGCAGGACGGCGGTGGTCAGCATGACGCCGGGACGGTCGTTGTTGGCGAATACCAATGGCCGTTCGATGGCGCCGCTGGCCAACACCGCCTGCTTTGTCCGCAAATGCCAAAGGCGCTGCCGTGGCATGCCCCTGGCGGGACTGGCGAGATGATCACCGGTGTGTTCCAGCAGGCCGTAGAGATGATCGTCATATTTGCCAAAGACGGTGGTGCGCCGCAGCACGGTGACATTCTCCAGGCTTGCCAAAGTGGCAATGGTCTCGCGGACCGTCTCATTGCCATCGCCCAGGCAGCGCCCGCCTAGTCGTGCGCCTTCATCGGCCAGCCAGACCAGAGCGCCGCCTTTCGCCGCGGATAGCGCCGCCGCCAGGCCGGCCGGGCCGCCGCCAATAATCAGCACATCGCAGTTGCCATGGCGTTTCTCGTAACGGTCCGGGTCAGGTGCTTCTGGACTGCGTCCCATGCCCGCCATGTGGCGGATGAAATTTTCATAGTACGGCCAGAATTTTCCCGGCCACATGAATGTCTTGTAATAGAAACCGGCCGGCAAGAACCGGGAAAACAGGCCGAGGGTACTGGATATATCCCAGCGCAACGATGGCCAGTTGTTTTGGCTGTGGGCGACCAGACCATCATAAAGCTCGATCTGGGTGGCGCGGATATTTGGCTCGGCGCGCGCGCCCTGGCGCAGCCGCACCAGGGCGTTGGGTTCTTCGCTGCCCAGTCCATAGATGCCGCGGGGACGGTGGTATTTGAAACTGCGCCCCACCAGGCGCACCCCATTCGCCAGCAGGGCCGAGGCCAGGGTATCGCCGTGATAGCCGTGATAGATACGGTCATCGAAGGTAAAGGAAATTTTCCTGCCCCGATCAATCAGGCCGCCACTGTCCAGGCGAAAGCTACCCAGGCTCACGATCCATTCCCCGTTCTTGGCCGCGGCAAATCGGAACAGCTGGTGATTTCGTGGCTGACCACATCCCGGTGCAGCCGCAGCCAACGGCGGCAGCCAAAGATATGCTGCCACAGCTCGGCATGGCTGCCCTTGGCGTTGTCGCGCAGGTAGAGATAATCGGTCCAGGTCCTATCGTCGGTTTCTTCCGGTGCGGGCGGCCTGGCGACGTTGGCGTCGCCGCCATAACTGAACTCCGTCTGCGCGCGTGGGCCGCAATGGGGGCAATGGATCAACAGCATGACAATCTTCCTAATGCGCCCAGGGGTAGGGCCCGGCACCCTTTTCATCCAGCACCCGGCCCTGGCGAAACCGATCCAGGTTCAGATCGGCATTCAAGCTATGCGGCTGACCTGTCGCCATGGTGTGGGCAAAAACCCAGCCGGATGCCGGTGTCGCCTTGAAGCCGCCGTAACACCATCCTCCGTTCAGGAACAGGCCGGGCACCGGCGTGGTACCGATGATCGGGCTGCCGTCCATGGTCATATCCATAATGCCGCCCCAGGTGCGCAGAATGCGTAGCCGGCTGAATTGGGGAAACAGCGCCAGCAGGCACGCCGCCACATGTTCGATCACCGGCAGATTGCCGCGCTGGGCAAAGGAGTTATAGCCATCAATATCACCGCCCATGACCAACTCGCCCTTGTCGGACTGACTGACGTACAAATGCGCCGCCCCAAAGGTAACAACCGTGTCCAGTACCGGTTTGACCGGTTCGCTGACCATGGCCTGCAGGACATGGGATTCGATGGGCAGGCGAACGCCGGCCATGGCCGCCAGTTGTGTGGAATGGCCCGCCACAGCCAGGCCGATGCGTTTGCTGGCGATAAAGCCGCGGCTGGTTTCCACCCCGGTGACGCCGGTCCGATCCCGGCGTATGCCGGTAACTTCACAGTTTTGAATGATATCGACGCCACGCCGGTCCGCCGCACGGGCATAGCCCCAGGCCACGGCATCGTGGCGCGCGGTGCCGCCGCGCGGCTGCAGCAAGCCGCCCTCGATGGGAAAGCGGGCGTTGCCGGATAGATCCATCCCCGGCACCAGTGCGGCGACGTCGCCGCGGTTCAGCAATTCCGCATCGATGCCGTTCAGGCGCATGGCGTTGCCGCGCCTGCGAAAGGTTTCCAATTGGCCTTTCGAATGGGCCAGATTAAGGACGCCGCGCTGCGAGAACATCACATTGAAGTTCAGATCCCGGCTCAACCCTTCCCACAGCTTCATGCCATGTTCGTAAAACCGCGCATTGGCATCCAGCAGGTAGTTGGAGCGGACGATCGTGGTGTTGCGGCCGGTGTTGCCGCCCCCCAGCCAACCCTTTTCCAGCACCGCAACGTTATTCAAATGGTGGTTCTTGGCCAGGTAATAGGCGCTGGCCAGGCCATGGCCGCCGCCGCCGACAATGATGGCGTCATAACTGGATTTTGGTTCCGGGTCGCGCCATACCGGTTTCCAGCCCCGGTGGCCCATCACCCCGTGGCGGACAAGACTGGCGAATGAATAGCGGCTCACTGGGCGGCCCTCGGCAATACGGCCTAAAAAATTCTGCCGGGATTTAGGATGTTGTTGGGATCCATCATTGTTTTCAACTGCCGCATCAGGCCAATTTCCGCGGCGCTGCGGGATACTTGCAGATACTCTTTCTTGGCCAAACCGATGCCGTGTTCCGCCGAGACGCTGCCACCCCGGCTGGCCAATGGAAGATAGACCGCATCATCGATGAGTTTTTTCGTATTGGCACCGATATCGCCGACCGCATAAACAATGTGCAGGTTGCCGTCGCCCAAATGACCAAATACGGCGCGCCGGCGTCCGGGCCATTGGGCCAGGATGGGGGCATCGATTTCTTCCAAATATCCAGGCATGGTGGCGATGGGCAAACCCACATCGAAGCCGACGGTCGGTCCCCAGCGGCGCAGGCTTTCCACATCATCGCGCAAGGCCCACATCGCCCGGCGTTCGCCCTCGGACTTGGCGATTACGGCATCGACCAGCAAACCTTGTTCCAGGGCAGCTCCCAGCATGGCCTCGAAACGTCCGGCATCGGCTTCAGGATCACCGCCCATTACTTCCATCAATACATAATAGGGATAGTCCGCCGGCAGCGGTTGCGCGGCCCCTGGCGTGGCGAGCACCAGTTCGAAATAGTCCCGCCACATCACCTCGAAAGCCGAAAGGCAGCCGCCGGAACGGCTATTGCAAAAATTCAACAATCGCGGCAATTTGTCGAAGTCATCCAGGGCCAAATAGGCGGTCTGCTGGCTGGCCGGCTTGGGCCGCAGACGCAGCACCAGCCGGGTGACAACGCCCAAGGTGCCTTCACTGCCGATAAACATGTGCTTCAGGTTATAACCGGCATTGTCCTTGATGATCTTGCTCAGTGAACGCAACACGGTGCCGTCGGCCTGGACCGCCTCCAGTCCAAGAACCATGTCCCGCGCCATGCCATAGCGCACCACCCGGTTGCCGCCGGCGTTGGTGGAAATATTGCCGCCCAGGGTAGCCGTGCCGCGCCCGCCAAGATCAAGCGGGAAGAAAAAACCGGCGTCTTCGGCGGCTTCCTGCACGGATTGCAGGGTCACGCCCGCCTGTACGGTCATGGTGGCGGAGGCAGGGTCGATCTCCTCGATCGCGCGCATCCGCTCCAGGCTGAGAATAAGTTCGCCGGGCGAGGCAATATTACCATCGACCAAACCGGTCAACCCGCCATGGCTGACCACGGGCTGGCCGGCCGCATTGCACAGTTTGAGAACCTGGGAAACTTCTTCCGTGGTGCCGGGGCGAACCAGAACCTTGGCCACAAGGGTTTTATCGGGATGACGGTAGCCGGCGCTCCGGCCCGCCAAATCCCGGTTCAAGACCAGACCCTTGTCACCAACGATGCCGCGCAATTGTTCAATAAGATCGGCCATGATGCAACTGCAATCCCCTTTGCCATATGATTTCGTGGGGACAGTTTACGATGGCTAATTCAAATGGCCAAGATGCGCCGCGGTTTAGCGTATTTCCGATGTATTGGACCGGGCCGGTTTTGGTTCAACGATAAGGTGGAACTACTTTAACCGTTACCAATGCGCGGCTCGCCCGTGCGGCTGGGACCGAAAGCCTTGGCCAGGACCGTCGAATTCTCTTCGGCCAAGGCAATGCATTCGCCCAGCATGGACATGATCTGGACATTGTTGGCCAGCACCTTGCGGGCTTCCGGCCGGTCGTCATCGACGATGAGAACGGCGCGTTTGATCAAGTCGCCCCGCACCATCGCCAGAATCTCTTCCAGGCGGCGGCCGTCCGGATTGTCATCTGTTACCAGAAAATGGGTCATCGATTTAACTCTCCCGCTTATCGCTTTCCATTCGGCCCGGTATTAGCCTATTGACGTTAACAAGCGCTTACCGCGACGTTTGCTGAGCCCCGGAGGGCAGTGCGGCGGCGGGGTGGCTAATCCAGGCGGCAATGTCGCGCCAGACCACTTCGGCCTGCAAATCCCGCAGCAGCATGTGCCAGCCTTCGGGATAAAGGGCGAATTTCGGCGCTTCCGGCCATCTGGCAATCGTTTCGTGAATGGGCTCGGCCGGCACAATTTCATCCCGTTCCCCATACAGTATCAGGGTCGGCCGTTGCAGACCCGGGGCGGCGTCAAAGGCCTGCCCCATCAACTGCGTCACCCCATAAATCGCATCGATGCGGGTATTGCGGATGACCAACTTATCGCCGCCCAGGGCTCGCAGCATGGCAATGTTATCGGAGGCGCGGCGTTTCAGGCCGCTGCCGTTGGCGGTGTTCCAGGGCATGGTATGGGCCGAAAGCCAAAGGCCAAAACGCAACATGGGATGCATGGACCGACCGCCCCACAGGCCGGGCGCCACCAGAATGACGCCGGCGGCTTTTGCCTGTTCCGCCCCCGTATTGGTCCCGGACAGGGCTAGAACCGCGACTGCGGCGCCCATGCTGTCGCCCAGCAGATAGATGGGCAGCCCGGGATGGCGCTTGGCCAGCAGTGCCAGCAAGGCCCCGGCGTCCGACGCCATGGCGTCTGCGCCACCCCATACCCGGGCGTTCGGCGCGGCGCCGAAGCCGCGTTGGTCATAAGCATAGGTGGTGATGCCACGCTCGGCCCACCAGGCCGCCGGTTCAGCGAAATAGTTGCTGTACATGTTGAAGCCATGTAGCGCCAACAGCACCGCCCTAGGCCGATCGCGGGCCGGCCAGATGCGCAGAGGCAACGCCTTGCCATCCTCACTGATAAACGTGTCGCCCTGAATTTTCGCCGCCATTAGGCCGGGCTGAAAATCCTGCACCGTTGGGGCGCAAGCGCCAAGCATGAGAAGACAACACAAAGGGGCGGTAAATGACTTAAGATGCGACGGTATGGCCAATATTAGGGAGTAGGAATTATGGGCACATTGGCGGATCTTGCGGCGCAACGATTTGGCATGGATGTGGATGTGGCGGAATTTGAGGCGGGGCCGGGGGCGGACGTCCTGGCCGCGTTGCTGTCGCACCGCACCCATCGCCGTTTTTTGGATGACCCGGTTGCCGAGGAAACCTTGAACCTGCTGTATGCCTGCGCTCTTTCGGCGCCGGCCAAGTCGGATTTGCAGCAGAGCGCCATTATCCGCGTGCAGGACCCTGGCCGACGGCGTGCCATCGCCGAACTGATGCCCGAAATGAATTGGATCGGGACCTGTCCGGTGTTTCTGTTGTTCTGTGGCGATTCCCGGCGTATCCGCAAACTGTGCCAACTTCGCGAACACCCCTTTGCCAACGATCATCTGGATGCCTTTTTGAACGCCGCCGTCGATACGGCCCTGGTGATGCAGAATTTCATTACCGCCGCCGAAGCTGCCGGACTGGGCTGTTGCCCAATCAGTGTGGTCCGTAACCATATTGACCGCATCGCTGACATCACCAGCCTGCCTGATCATGTTTTCCCCGTTGCCGGCTTGTGCCTGGGCTATCCCGCCCATCCCGGCTTCACCTCAACCCGTCTACCGCCGGAAATAATTGTACATACCGATCAGTATGACGACAGCCGACTTCCTGAACAAATCGATGCTTACGATCAACGGCGCAACGGTATCTATACGATCCCGCCGGAAAAACAACGAATGACGGCCGCATACGGCAAGGCGGACTTTTATGGCTGGTCAGAGGATAAGACCCGCCAGGTTTCCGTCCGCGAACGGGATGATCTGACGGCCTATTTGCGCCGCCATGGCTTTTGCCTCGACTAGAGCAGGACTGGAGATCACAGCAATGCCAGCACCTGCCGGCGCAATTCCGGCAAGACGTCCTCCTCGAACCAGGGATTGCGCTTTTGCCATCCTTTGGTGCGCCAGGATGGATGGGGCAGGGGCATATAGCCGGGCGCATAACGGCGCCATGCGCGCACGGTTTCGGTGACATTGCCGGCCCTCTTAGCCCCAAGGACATGGGCTTGGGCGTAGGCCCCGGCCAACACGGTCAACTCAATGGCCGGGAGTTCAGCCAATAGGGCCGGGTGCCAGGTCGGGGCGCATTCGGGGCGAGGGGGGCGATCGCCCCCCTGGGGCAGGCGGCCCGGATAACAGAAGCCCATGGGCACAATGGCAACCCGGTCCGGGTCGTAGAACGCCGTTGTGTCGATGCCCAGCCATAGCCGCAACCGGTCGCCGCTTGGGTCGTCCCAGGGAATGCCGCTGGCATGAACTCTGGTGCCTGGTGCCTGGCCTATGATCAACAGGCGCGCCGTTGCCTTGGCCCGCAGCACCGGCCGGGGCCCCAAGGGTAGATGCTTTTCGCACAGCCGGCATTTGCGGATTTGCGACAGTAGCTGCTCCAGGCTGTCAGGCTTGACCATGCCGTAGGATCGGTCAAAAGACATCGTCTGCGCAAGCCATCATAAAGACCATTAACCTGCAATTAACCCCAACAGTTTACTTGTGACTAGGGCAATTTCTACATGCCGTGGGAGAAATGGCCGGCAATCCATGCACAGATCCGCCGTGCCATGCTTAGCGCCGGGTTTGGTTAATGTGACGACGTGAGGGTGACAATGACGCCGTTGTTTTCTGCTTTTCTGACTATGGGTGTTGTCGGCGCCATTGCCCTTGTTCTTGTCTTGGTTTTCCGCCGGGAGCAGAAATCTGCGGATACGCCGCCTCTTCAACGCCATGATAGTGACCTTGTGGAAGCCGTTCCTATTGCGGTCGCGCTCTTTGACGCAGATGACCGGTTAAGCCTGGTTAACAGTAAACTATCGCAGATGCTGCCCATGGTGGACGCCTTGAAAAACCAGGGAACCAGCCGGTTTGATTTTTTCCGGTTCCTGGCTGAGGCCGACACGTTCGTCGATGCGGCGCACCGTATGCCGGCATTCCTCGCGGATGTGGCTGCCCGGGCCGAGCCGCGAGAGATCGAATGGGAAGTTAACCTGACCGATGGGCGTAGCCTGCAGTTCGCCGAACGGGCTACCGATGCTGGCGGACGCTTGCTGACTTGCGTCGATGTCACCGGGCAAAAAAGGCAAAGTTGGGCCCTGGACGAGAAAACCCATCTGTTGCGCAGCTCGTTGGAAAGTATTGATCAAGGCGTTCTGGTTTTTGGCCCTGGTGGCGGCATGCGGACCTGGAACCAACGATATTTCGACCTGCTTGGTGTGACTTCGGAAATCGCCGACGTTGGCGTTTCGATAGAGAAATTGTGCCGGTATTTGGCCGATGCTGGTGTTTTTGCTGGCAACGATGGCAAATCGGTATCTCGCCGCATTGAAGAAATTTTGACGTGCGACCCGTCACAGTACGAGATGGCTGGCCCAGGCGGACGGGCATTGGATGTGCGACATACACGGATGCCCGATGGCGGCATCACCATTACCATTACCGATGTTACGGCTTCCAGGCGTGATCAAGAGGATCTGCGTAAACGGTCGGCGGAACTGGAGGCGATTTTCAGCAATTTGGATGTGGGCATTGCTTTTTTTGGCTCGGATGGCGAAATTGTTGCCATGAACGAGGTTCTATTGGAACTGCAGGGGCTTGACCCGGAGCAGGTTGCCGATTGCCACAATCTTCACGATATGTCGCGCTTGAATGCCGAAAACGGAGAATTTGGGCCAGGCGATGTTGATCAACTGGTAGAAGCACATGTTGAGAAAGAATTTGGCAGGGTGCCGAGCACTTATCAGCGCGACCGCCCCAACGGCATCATTCTGGAATTTCGCACATTTGCCATGCCGGGGTGTGGCATCCTGGTCGTTTGCCAGGACATTACCGCGCAACAGCAGTCCGAGCAGGCCCTGCGCGCGGCCAAGGAAGAAGCCGAAATGGCCAATCGCGCCAAATCGGAATTTCTGGCCAATACCTCGCATGAATTACGCACGCCCCTGAACGCCATTATTGGTTTTTCCGACATTCTCGTGGGGGAGTTATTTGGCTCACTCGGCTCACCGAAGTATCTGGAATATTCCCGGGATATCAATGAGAGCGGTGCGCATCTGTTATCAATCATCAATGATCTGTTGGACCTGGCCAAGGTAGAATCGGGCAATTTTGAACTCACGGAAGCGCAGTTTCTGCTTTCGGAAGTGGTTAGCTCCACGATGCGGTTGACCCGGGAACGCGCCAACGAGGGTCGCTTAAGATTAGCGGTGGAAATGGACCCGCAGATTGATCTGGTGCGGGCTGATCGGCGGGCTATCACGCAGATCTTGCTCAATCTACTGACCAATGCAATCAAGTTCACGCCCGAAGGCGGCAAGATTACAATCGGCACCGGGCGTAGCCGAAACCAGGACGGCGAAGAACAAATTGAAATGTGGGTAACCGATACCGGGATAGGCATGGAAGAGGATGATATCCCTTTCGCCATGAAGCCATTTGCCCAATTGGAAGGATCCACGACGCGCCGTTTTGAAGGCACTGGACTTGGCTTGCCCCTGGCTCTGCGTCTGTGCGAGTTGCATCGCGGCAATCTGGCAATCAAATCCGCTCCTGGCAAGGGTACGAAAGCTATCATATTATTGCCTATCGACCGTTTGATTGGCAGCAGCGACGATGCCCGACAGGACGTGACCAAGACCGACCGCCACGCGGAACCACTGGGCGATCTGTCGGATCTAATCGCCGCGAAATTGGGGTGAACGTTTTTCGATAAAGGCGTTCATGCCTTCCAGTCTGTCATTGGATGCGAAACAGCGGGCATGGGCGGCGATCTCAATCTCCCGGGCGGCCTCGAAATCCATTTCCATGGACGCGTTCAGCGCGCATTTCAGTTCGCGCATGGCCACGGGGCTGTAACTGCCCATCAGCGCCGCCAGCCGTGCCGTCTCTGCCGCCAGCTCTTCCCTGGGCACCAGGTGCGTGATCAAGCCTAGTTGATAGGCGCGCGCGGCATCGAACAGTTCACCAGTTAGGCAAATGGCGCGGGCGTTGGCTGGGCCGATCAGGCGATCCAACAGGATGGTGCCGCCGGTGCCCGGGAATATTCCCAGTTTAATCTCAGGGTAGCCAAAGGTAGCGCTATCTGCCGCCACCCGAATATCACAGGCCATGGCCAGCAACATTCCGCCGCCCAGGGCATAACCGTCGATCGAGGCAATTACAGGCTGTGGCATGTGCCGGATCTGGTCATAGAGATGCATGCCCAGGTAGGACCGGTCGCTGCCGGCGTGGCCTTCGCTCGCCGCCATTTCCTTGATATCCGCGCCGGCAACGAAGGCGCGTTCACCAGCGCCCTTGATAATGATGGCGCGGATAGCGCGGTCCGCGGCAATGTCCGTCAGGCACGCCGTCAACTCCGTAAAGACCTGGTGGTTCAGGGCGTTCAAGGCCTCTGGCCGGTTCATGATAATAGTTGCGATTGGCCCGTCGTTATTTTGCAATATGGTTTCGAACGGCATTTTCTATACTCCATATCCCTGCGTCATGCGCCCCCGACACCGACTTGCCAGGCTGGCGTTGCGCTTTGATACTAACAGCCGTATGTGCCGTGGCGACTCGATGAATTTTTATAGCGCTCTAAGTTGGGATAAGGTCTTGGAAAAGCTCAATTGCACACTGGTTATCTTACTGGCCCCTGCCGATGCGATCTGAGGCGCCACCGCGTACCTTGCCGCCCAGCCTGCGCGTCGCGGATATAGAGCGCGGTATTGGTTCCGCCGCCGCGACCTTCCTGGCGGGTCAAGAACATCTGAACCTTAAAGGAATGCTGCACGGAGGCATCATCGCCGGCCTGATGGATGTCATCATGACCATTGCGGCCGGCTCGCATCCCGACCCGGCCCAACGCCGCTTTTCCATCACGCTTAGCCTGTCCCTGAATTTTATTGGCGCCGCGGGAGCCGATCCCCTTGTCCTGCGGGCCGCAACCACGGGCGGTGGCAGGCGCATCTGTTTCTGCGAAGGCCGGATCGAGGACGCCGCGGGCAATCTCATCGCCACGGCCCAGGGCGCCTTCAAATTGATGGAGCCGGGCTCGGAACGGACCTAATGTTTTATACCAGTTTGCATTGATCAGAACCCATGGGCCCATTTTCTGAGACCGATAGACATAATTCTCCACG
>JAQBYC010000111.1 GCA_027623205.1 Pseudomonadota bacterium
AACGCTTCCAAAGACCGGACATATCGTCTGCTACAAAATCCGGACATATCATTCGCTACTGACAGATCCGCAGCTTCCACTTGCCAGCGGCATTGGCCCGGCGCGATTATGGCGGCGAGTTGATCGGCAAAACAGAAGGCTAGACGATGGCAACCATCACCTATTTGACAAAGATCCAGTTCGATTTTGGCGCGGTGCGACTACTGGCGGCGGAAATGGACCTATTGGGCATGACCCGGCCCCTGCTGGTGACCGATAAGGGCGTGCGGGCGGCTGGCTTACTGGATCAGGTCATGGAACATCTGGCGAAAGGTAGTCAGGCAGAAATTTTTGATGCCACGCCGGAAAACCCGACCGAGGCCGCGATGACGGCAGCCCTGGCGCAATACCGGGCGGTCGGTTGTGATGGCGTGATCGGCATCGGTGGTGGTTCATCAATGGATCTCGCCAAGGCCATCGCCTTGATGGCGACCCATCCCGGTGAGTTGTCCGATTACATGATGATCCTCGGTGGTGCACCCAAGATTACCGCCGCGATTGCGCCGGTAATTGCCATTCCCACCACGGCTGGTACCGGCAGCGAGGTTGGCCGGGGCGCCATCATGATCCTAAACGATGGCCGCAAACTGGGCTTTGGCAGCCCGCACGTAATCCCCAAGGTCGCATTGTGCGATCCTGAATTGACTTTCTCCATGCCAAGTAAGTTGACCGCCGGTACGGGCATGGATGCTTTCGCTCACTGTTTCGAAACCTTTTGCGCGCCTGCCGTCAACCCGCCCGCCGATGCCATCGCCATGGATGGTTTGGGCCGCGCCGTGCGCTTTATCGAACGTGCCGTTGCAGATGGCAACGACCGAGAGGCGCGTTGGCAGATGATGATGGCATCCATGGAAGGGGCGATGGCCTTCCAGAAGGGCCTGGGCGCGGTGCATGGCATGTCTCATCCACTGGGTTCAATCAAAAATCCGATCCTGCACCACGGCACCTTGAATGCCGTCTGCCTGCCGCCGGTCATTCGTTACAATGCCGCTGCCGTGGGCGATAAATACGACCGGGTGAAGCAGGTCTGGGGCCTGCCGGCGAATGTGGATTTGGCTGACCAAGTGGCGGATTTGAACGCTCGCCTGGGCCTGCCCGCTACCCTGCGTCAGATGGGCGTCGATGAAGCCATGATTGAGCCTCTGATCCCGCATGCCGTGGCTGATCACACAACCGCAACCAATCCTAGACCCTTGACGGCGGGCGATTATCGGACGCTGTTTTTGGAAACGCTCGGATAGACAACGGGGGGAATGTGAAAATGGTATTCGCTGACCAAGATGACGCGATTCGCCTGCGCGAGATGATCGAGGCGGCCGCTTCCGTCGTGATCTTCACCGGCGCTGGGATAAGCACGGAATCCGGCATCCCAGATTTCCGTAGTCCCGGCGGCCTGTGGACCAAGTACCAGCCTATTGATTTCCGCGATTTCATGGCCTCCGAAGAAATGCGCCGGGAATCCTGGCGTCGTAAATTCGCCATGGACGGAACCATGAGCAGCGCCGAACCGAACCGGGGCCACCGCGCAGTGGAACGCCTGATAAGCAGGGGCAAGGTCAGCGCGGTGATAACGCAAAACATTGATGGTCTGCATCAGGCCTCGGGCATCCCGGATGACCAGGTGATTGAACTGCACGGCAACGCCACCTATGCCAAATGCCTGACCTGCGGCCTGCGTCACGAGTTGGGGCCGATCAAGGCGGCCTTCTTGGCCGATGACTCCATGCCTATCTGTACCGGGTGCGGCAGCGAATTTATGAAAACCGCAACCATTTCCTTCGGCCAGGCCATGCCGGAAGAGGAAATGGCCCGGGCCCAGCGGGAAACCCTGGCTTGCGATTTATTCATTGCCATAGGCTCGTCCCTGGTGGTTTATCCGGCCGCCGGTTTTCCGGTTATGGCGAAGCAGAACCATGCCGGACTGATTATCCTGAACCGGGAGCCCACGGACCTTGACAGCTACGCGGACCTGGTCGTCAACGGTGAAATCGGCCCAACCCTGGGCGATGCGGTGGGGGTAAATTAACCAGGCAAAGCTGGAGCATGTTTCCTTAAAACATGCTCCAGGCTCGCAGTTTTTGTTGTTGTTGCCCAACGGCCGTCCGCCGCGTTATCTATTGCGTATGAGCATGGAATTTTACGTGGCGTTTTGCCTTGCAACCAGCGTCCTGATTATTCTGCCGGGGCCGATTGTTACCTTGGTCGTGGCCCAGTCGTTGCGCCATGGTACGGCGACCGGACTGGCCACCGTGGCGGGATCGAGCATTGGCAATGCGTTGTTGGTGGCGGTGGGCGCCCTGGGTCTGTCTACGGCAATGGTGCTGCTGGCGGATTTATTCGACCTGATCCGCTGGCTGGGTGCGGCTTATCTGATTTGGTTTGGTTTGCGCGCGTGGCGCGCCAAAGGCATGGCGCTCGAGGATACCGCGGCCGGTGCCCCGCGCGCCAAAACGAAGGTGTTCTGGCAGGGCCTCGTGGTCGCTATTACCAATCCCAAAACGATCCTGTTTTATGCCGCGTTTTTTCCCCAATTTATTGATCCCGCGGTGCCATTGGCGCCACAGTTGGTACTCATGAGTGTCAGCTTTGTCATCATCGCGGCGACATTCGATGGCTGCTACGCGCTGCTTGCGGGCCGGCTGCGCGGTTTTTTCCAAGGCGCGCGCCGGGCCCGGATCAGAAACCGCCTCACCGGCGCACTTTTGATTGCGACCGGCATTGGCCTGATACTGGTGCGGCGCTGAAGGGAGGGTCGATGCAGTATGACTATGTTGTGATTGGCGCCGGTTCCGGTGGGGCCGCGGTGGCGGCGCGGCTATCGGAAGATCGCCGGACAACGGTGCTGTTGCTTGAGGCGGGGGGCAGGGACCGTCACCCCTTCATTCATATTCCGGCCCTGTTCCCGCATCTGTTGACCAATCCGAAAACAACCTGGATGCGCAAGTCTGAACCAGTGCCGGGGCTGAATGGGCGGGCAATGTACTTCCCATCGGGCAAGGTTCTGGGCGGCTCCTCCTCCATCAACGGCATGCTCTATATTCGCGGCCAGGCCCAGGATTACGACGACTGGCGCGATGCGGGCAACGATGGTTGGGGTTGGGACGATGTCTTGCCTTACTTCCGAAAGATGGAGGATCACGAGCACGGTGAAAATCCGGCGCATGGTGTGGGCGGCCCCATCGCGGTCACCGACACCCGGCCCAGCAATGATGCCTCGTTCAGGTTTCTGGAATCGGCCGTGGCCACGGGCATTCCGAGGATCTCCGATCTGAATGCCGGCGATCAATACGGCATAGCAACGGTTCAGGGAACGATCCGCAATGGACGCCGTAGTTCCACCGCCCAGGGTTATCTGAAACCGGCCAAGAGCCGCGCCAACCTGCGCATCCAGACCCAGGCCAACGTCAGCCGCCTGCTGCTTGATGGCACGCATGTCAGTGGCGTCGAATACCGGGATGCCGATGGCGTCGCTGTTAGGGTAAAGGCTGGCCGGGAAGTGATCCTGGCGGCCAGCGCCGTGGGCTCGCCGCAAATTTTGCTGCAGTCGGGCATCGGTGATAGTGCCGAGCTTAAGGCGGTGAACGTCGAACCATTGCACCACCTGCCCGGCGTCGGCAAAAATTTGCACGATCATCTGTTTATTCATATGCAGACACGCCTGAAGCCAGCCTACCCGACGTTGAATCAACTGCTCAGCAACAAGCCGCGCATGGGACTGGAATTGTTGCGTTACGGCGTCCTGCGGACGGGTGCTTTCAAACTGACCAGTTGCGAAATTTGCGGCTTCCTGAATTCAGAAGGTAAGGCGGCGCGGCCTGATATCCAAATCACCTTTCGGCCGTTCAGTTTCGACTACACATCCAAGGGCGGCTTCGCCTTCCATCCGTTTCCGGGCGGCACGGCGTCAATTTGTTACACCCGGCCGAAAAGCCGGGGCGCGGTCCGTCTGCTGCGGCAAGATGGCGATCTACGCGCGGCGATCCAGCCCAACTATCTCGACCGCGACGAAGATGTGCAAGGCATGCTGCGGGGCCATAAAATTTTGCGCCGGATCATTAATACCCGGCCGTTTGCCGACTGCCTGGAAGGCGAACATGGGGCTGGCGCCAAGGCCAGAACCGACGACGAGATCATCGCGCACATTCGCAGCAACGCCGCGACCATCTACCATCCAGTGGGCACCTGTAAAATGGGCCGTGATGAGATGAGTGTGGTGGACGACCATTTGCGGGTACGCGGGCTATCGGGCCTGCGAATTGCCGACGCTTCGGTCATGCCCGCCATCACCTCAGGCAACACCAATGCCCCCGCCATCATGGTGGGGGAAAAATGCGCTGATATGATCCGCGGCGAGCGTAATCGTTAGGCTCAGGTTCCGCTGCCTTCGAAACCCTTAACCACGGCGGCCCATTTCTCTATCGGCTCGTCATCGGAGATCGGGTAATAGGGTGCGATGCGTTCTACCAGACCTTCGTAGCGTTGGCGCAAAAGCGGGCCCAGCTTGCCGTGCTCGGTGGAGATCGAGACCTCGGCCAATAGGGCATCGGGCACCATCGCGGCCATCTTGTCGATTTCGCCGGCCCGCATGGTTTGGCTCAACTTTTTGCCCAGATCCTCGAAGCCATGGTGGCGCAACAACGCGCGATAGCTGGGGGTGGAGGCATAGAAGGCGACTTGTTCGCGGATCTGCTGTTCCGAGGCGCTGCGCTCAGCCGGCGTTTCCCCCAAGACCGCAAAGACCGATGCGTGCAGAGCCAAATCATCCACCGATTTGCCCGCCATGCGCGCGCCTTCATCCACGGCCGGGCGTACGACATCGCGCAAATAGGCTATGGAATGCATGGGATGGACGTGAAAGCCATCGCCCACCTCGCCCGCCACCCGGCACATGCGGGGATTGACGCCTGCCAGATAGATCGGAATATGGGGATGTTCGATGGGGCCGGGGTTAAAGGCCGCGTTGGAGAGCACGAAGCGATAAAACGGGCCCTGATAGTCGGGCCTGGTGCCGTTTTGGAAATTGTCAAAGATGGCCCGCAGGCAGCGCACATAATCGGTCAGGCGGGCCGCGGGATGATCGAAGGGCATGCCATAACGTCGCTCAATATGGGCCCGCACCTGGGTGCCGAGGCCCAGGTGAAAGCGGCCGCCGCTGGCCTGTTGCAGATCCCAGGCGGCCTGCGCCGTGGCAAACGGACTGCGGCCAAAGGCCACCGCGATATTGGTGCCGATATGCAGCCGGTCCGTCGCCATGGCCGCGGCCATAAGGGGCAGGAAGGGATCATGCCCAGCCTCGAAACTCCAGACCGCATCGAAGCCCATGGCCTCCATCCGCCGGGCCTTTTCCGCGGCCAGATGTGGGTACAGGCTACCCAGTGGGGCATCGATTTTCATGGTCATGACTCCCTTAAACGGCCCCGTCTTGACGTAAGGACGCGATTGCAGCGGCATCATAACCCAACTCGCCCAGGATTTCGTCCGTATGCTGGCCCAAAAGCGGACCGGGGGTTTCACCGCTTGGATTGCCGTTGGAGGCATGAAAGCCCGCGCCGGGCACGGTAATTTCGCCTTCCATGCCCGGTGGGGCCGGCATCGTTATCAACACGCGGCGATGGTCCAATTGCGGAAAATTCATCAGTTCGGCCACGCTATGGACCGGGGCGACGGGAATGCCCGCATCGCCGAGGCGCTGCATCCAGACCGCGGTCGGCTCCGTCGCGAAGATGGCCGCGATTTCCGCTTTGACCTCGTGATTGTGATCAACCCGGCCCTGGTCGGTGGCAAAGCGGGGATCATCCACCAGATCAGGCCGCCCAAAGGCCTTGCACATCTTAACCGACATGCTGTTGGTAATGACGGTCATCTGTACAAAGCCATCCTTGGTGGCCCAGGTATCGGCGGTGCCTTGATGGGTAGGCGAGGCGTTGCCCAGGCGTTCCGGCACTTTGCCGCCGATCAGATAATTCGCGATCACCGGGTTCAACATGGTCATGGCGCTGTCCAGCATGGACACGTCCAGGTGCTGCCCTTCACCGGTGACCGAGCGCCGGAACAGGGCTGAGGCGATGGCATAGGCGGCGGTGATGCCGGTGGAAATGTCGACCGGCATATAGCCCACCCGCAAGGGTCCGCTGTCTTCGTCGCCGGTCACGCTCATCATGCCGGACGCGGCCTGGATGGCGCCATCATAGGCGGCCTTGCCGGCCATGGGGCCTTGTTGACCATAGCCCGAAATGGAGCAATAGACGATGTCGGGTTTGATCGCGCGCACGGCGTCATAGCTATAGCCGAGGCGATCAAGCACCCCGGCTTTGAAGTTTTGCACCAGGACATCGGCGTCCCGGAACAAGCGATGCAGGATTTCCCTGGCCTCTGGGTGTTTCAGATCTATTGTGATGCTGCGCTTGTTGGCGTTTACGCCCAGGAAGGCCGGCGACAATTTCAATGCGGCCAGATCCTCATTCGCCATCATGGTACGCATCTGATCGCCCTGGCCGGGTTGTTCAATTTTGATCACGTCGGCTCCCAACAGGGCCAACTGACCGGCTGCGAAGGGCCCGGCCAGAACCTGACTGAAGTCGATAACGCGGATACCTTCGAACGCCTTGGTCATTCTTTGCACTCCCGGCCAACCAGTTTGTGGCATTATCTCATAAGGTATGCGGCAACACGCAGCAATGGGGTGCGGCAATGAGGGGCGGCAATGGCTAACCCGGACATAGCGAGTTGGCTCGCCGATCTGGGCCTGAATGAGTACGTGCAGGTTTTCGCGGACAATCGCATCGATTTTGATGTCTTGCCGGATCTGGGTGAAGTCGATTTGCGCGAACTGGGGCTGGCCTTGGGCGACCGAAAGCGGCTGTTGAAGGCGATCGAAGGTTTGGACCAGGCGCCCGTTGCGCAAGTTGCCGCCGTGCGCGAAGGCGAGCGTCGGCAGGTGGCGGTGCTGTTCGCGGATATTTCCGGTTTTACGCGATTGACGGCAGAGCGGGATGCGGAAGACATACACCAACTTCTGAATCGCTTCTTCGCCGCTGTCGATGGCGCCGTGCAGAGCTTTGGCGGCACGATAGACAAGCATATTGGCGATGCGGTGATGGCTGTTTTCGGGGCGCCCGTAGCCCACACGGACGATCCGGAGCGGGCCGTGCGCGCGGCCTTGGCGGTCCATGAGGCCGCCGCAAGGCTGGATCCGCCGATCCGTGTTCATGCGGGTGTCGCCGCCGGTCAGGTTGTTGCCTCCAGCACGGGCAGCGCGGCGCATCGGGAATACACCGTTACCGGCGACACCGTAAATCTTGCTTCACGCTTGACCGATCTGGCGACGGTCGGCCAAACCCTGATCCCTGATGCCGTCCACGACATTCTGGGCGCGGGTTTGGATGCCGAAAACCTCGGCGCGCAGACGTTGCCAGGCATCCCCTATCCGGTAGGAGTCTGGCGGGTCAAGGAGCTGGCCGGGGCTCGAACGTTTTCTCAGGGGCAATTCGTTGGCCGGAAAGTCGAGATTGACCTGTTTGAGGCGGCCCTTGATGCCACGGTGCGGAACGGGCGCGGCCAAACCCTGGTAATTCGCGGTGAAGCCGGTATCGGCAAGACCCGCCTGATGCAGGAGTTTCAACGCCTGGCCGAAGCGCGTGGTTTTCACAGCCACGGCGGCCAGATTTTGGACTTTGGCGTCGGCGAGGGGCAAGACGCAATCCGGGTCATGGTGCGCAGCCTTTTGGAACTGGCGCCGGGAGCTGACCATAATCTGCGGGCCGGGGCGGCGGAAAAGATTGCTGCATCGGGACTGTTGGCGCACGATGAACGGCTGCATTTGAACGACCTGTTGAACCTGACCCAGACCGAGGCGCAACGCGCCGAATACGAAGCCATGGGCAATCAGCAACGCAACCGGGGCCGGGTGGAGACCTTGGTCTCCCTGGTTGCCGGCCTGTCCGCCCAGGCGCCGTTGTTGTTGCGGCTGGAGGATCTGCATTGGGCCACGCCGGCCATGTTGGAATTTCTGACCGGTCTGGTGACAGCCGCCGACAAGCATCCAGTGATCCTATTGCTGACGTCGCGGGTGCAGGGGGACATCCTGGATGCGACCTGGCTGGCTGGTATTGGCGCAGCCGCGTTCCATGTCATGGATCTTCGGCCACTCAGCGCTGCTGAAGCCCACGACCTGGTTTTCGATTTTGAAGGCGTTGATGGCGCCCGCGCCGCGGCGTGCATCGAACGGTCGGGCGGCAATCCGCTGTTCCTGGAACAATTGCTGCGCAGTCCCGGCGGCGGCGATGGCCAGGCCATCCCAGGTTCCGTGCAAAGCGTTGTACAGGCCCGTATTGACGGCCTGTCGGGCGAGGATCGAACGGCCCTGCAGGCAGCCTCTGTGTTGGGGCAGCATTTTACCCTGGACGCCGTGCGTCATGTCGCCGGTGATGCCGACTATCAGCCCGCCAATCTGCTGCAAAATGATCTGATCCGTAAAACCGATGCGGGCTATCAATTTTACCACGCATTGTTTCGTGATGCCGTGCACAGCTCTTTTTTAAAGGGCCGGCGACAGGCGTTGCATTTGCGCGCGGCGGCATGGTTTCAGGATCGGGATGCGGTGCTCTACGCGGAACATTTGGGGCAGGCGGACAGCGATAAGGCGCCTTTGGCCTTCCAGCAGGCGGCGCGGGCAGAGGCCGGCGCCTATCGTGTGGACCGTGCTCTGGAATTGGTGGAACGGGGACTGGCGTTGCTGGCCGCCGATGCGGATCGTTATGATTTGACCGCCCACAGGGCCGATTTATTGCGCGAACTGGGCCATCCCGCCGATGGTGTGGAGGCATGGGAAGAAGCCCTGACCTTCGCGGAAACCGATCGCCAGCGTTGTCTGGCCTGGATCGGCATCGCGGCGGCGGAGCGTCTGATGGGCCTGGGAGAGCGTGGTTTGCGTGTGCTGGACCAGGCGGAAGCCGTGGCCCGGCGGCTGGGTCTGGAGAAAGAACTGGCCGAGATATTCTACTACCGGGGCAGCGCGGCCTTTTTCTCCGCCCAAATAGAAGAATGCCTTGAGTTGCAGCAGGAAGCGTTGAGCCATGCCCGGCTTGCCGGTAGCCATGAATGGGAAGCCGTTGCCCTGGGCGGTCTCGCGGATGCCGAATACGCCCGTGGCCGGATGCGCAACGCGCAGGATTATTTCGAACGTTGTTTTGCGCTGTGCCGGGCCCATGGTTTGTTGCATATAGAGGCGCGCAACAGATTTATGACGGGGGTGACCCGGCGCTATCTTGGTCCCCAGGATGTCGCGCTGGGCGAACTGGCCGCCGCCGTCGAGCTGTCGGATCGCATTCATGATGTGCGCGGGGGCATGATGGCGCGGAATATCCAAGGCGAAATTCTAATGGATATGGCTGATTTTGCCGCCGCCGATACACCCTTGCAGGAAGCTCTTTCGATCGCCCGCTCGTTGGGCAATCGGCGGATGGAACTGTATGAATTATACCAGCTGTCACGCCATGCCCATTGCCAGGAACAGACAACGCTGGCGCAGGAACGGATGGACCAGGCGATAGAGAACGGGCGGGAAACCGGCATTCATTTTCATGGGCCACGGCTTTTTGCGCTGCAGGCATTGATTGCCCCCGGCGCGGCGGCTTGCCGCAAGGCCCTGGCCGCGGGGGCGGCCCTGGTGCGGGCAGGCGCCAATGCGCACAATGTCCTGTGGTTCCATCGTGATGCCATCGATGCCTGCCTGGCAATCGGCGACCATGGCCGGGTGCGCGGCCACGCAGACGCCTTGCTGGCATTCACCGTTGCGGAACCATTGCCCTGGGCAACGTTTTTTGCGTCGCGGGGCCATGCCCTCGCTGATTGCGCCGATGGGCTGGGTAATGCCGCCGCACTGGCAAAGGTTCATGGGCAGGGCAGCCAGCTTGGTCTGGCGATTGCCTTGCCGGCGATCGAAGCCGCACAGGCGCAATTGGCCTGAACCCCCTCGACAAAGCCACCGCAAGGCGGTTACATGAGGTTAAGCGAGGAAGCCAGAGCAGTTTTCAACGAATTGGAGTCGCTTTCGCGACTTAAGTAATTGGTTCAATTGCTCTAATCTTAAAGAGTCCGGGCATGTTTCAAGGAAACTTGCTCTAATGGGAATGGGAGGAACGTAGTGAAAGAGACATTGCAGGCGGGCCTGAAAATCACCCGCCGTTACGATGTGGACAAAGACAAGACCATTGATTTCATGGGCGATGACCTGCGGGTTTATGCGACCCCCATGATGGTGATGGATGTGGAGCGGACCTGCCTCGCGTTGATGGCCGAACATGCCGACGAAGGCGAAAGCTCCGTCGGCGCGCGGGTCGAGATCGATCATATGGGACCGACCCTGATGAATATGTGGGTCGAGGTGCGGGCCGAGGTGGTTGAGGTCAAGGGCCCGAAAGTGGTCTTCGACGTTGAAGTTCACGACGCCCTGGATCAGGTCGGCAAAGCACGGCATGTCCGCTTCATGATTGATAAGATGGCGCAAAAGGGGCGCCTGGAAAAAAAGGCGGCCAAAGCCAAGGAAGCCGGCGCCCTTTAGGGCAACTTAGAGCAATTTTCAATGAATTGAAGTCGCTCTCGCGACCTGGGTAATTGGTTCAATTGCTCTATTCTTAAAGAGTCCGGGCATGTTTTAAGGAAACATGCTCTCGTGTTAAATTAGGCGCCAGCTTGTTACTGGATCGAGAATAGCGGAAGGAATGAAATATTATGAGCGATCAGGATCCTATTGTCATCGTGGGCGGGGCGCGTACGGCCATGGGAGGCATGCAGGGCGATTTTGCCTCGGTGGCGGCGTCACAGCTGGGCGCGGGCGCGATTGCGGCGGCCATGCAGCGCGCCGGAATTAGTGGTGCGGATGTTGATGAGGTCATCATGGGCAATGTCCTTGGCGCAGGTCAGGGACAGGCGCCGGCGCGGCAGGCTTCCAAGGGGGCCGGCATCCCCGATGCGGTCGGTGCGACCACCATCAACAAGATGTGTGGCTCCGGCATGAAGGCCGCCATGTTCGGCCATGACCTGCTGGTGGCCGGTTCGGCGACCGTGGTGGTCGCGGGCGGCATGGAAAGCATGACCAATGCGCCATATTTGCTGCCCCAGGCGCGCGCCGGCATGCGTTTGGGCCATGGCGAAGTCAAGGATCACATGTTCCTGGACGGCCTGGAAGATGCCTATGACAAGGGCTTGGCCATGGGCGTTTTTGCGGAACAGACGGCGCAGCACTACCAGTTCACCCGGGAGCAGCAGGACGCCTATGCCATTGAATCGTTGACCCGGGCGAAGCGGGCCACGGACGACGGCAGTTTCGCGGGCGAAATCACGCCGTTTAAGGTCACCGAACGTCGGGTCGAGCGGACGGTGGAAATCGATGAACAGCCCGGCAAGGCCAATATCGAGAAAATCCCGTCTTTGCGTCCCGCCTTTGCCAAGGACGGCACTGTAACGGCGGCGAATTCGTCCTCCATTTCCGATGGCGCGGCGGCATTGGTGCTGATGCGGCAGTCGGAAGCGGAAAAGCGCGGCCTGACCCCCTTGGCCAGGATTGCCGGCCATTCCAGCCATGCGCAGGAGCCGGCCTGGTTCACCACCGCGCCCGTCGGCGCCCTCAAAACCCTGTTCGAGAAAACCGGCTGGGACAAAGGGGATGTTGATCTGTACGAGATCAATGAAGCTTTTGCGGTCGTCACCATGGCGGCCATGAAAGAGCTGGGGCTGCCCCACGATATCGTCAATATTCATGGCGGCGCCTGCGCCCTGGGCCATCCCATCGGCGCCTCGGGCGCCCGCATCCTGGTCACCCTGATGGCCGCCCTGCAAAAGACCGGTGGCAAACGCGGCGTTGCCACCCTGTGCATCGGTGGCGGCGAAGCCACCGCCATGGCCTTGGAGATGCTGCACTAGACATTCCAATGAACTCTGGCCAGTAAACTCAGGACGGGCCCGGCAGGCCTGAATTTGTAGGATCAATGGCGTGCTGTTGAACGACGACCAGACCATGGTGCGCGAGATGGCGCGGGATTTTGCCCAACGGGAATTGGCGCCCGACGCCGCCCAGTGGGACCGCGAGGCTAAGGTCCCCGGCAAGGTGCTGGCCGAAATGGGCAAACTGGGCCTGTTGGGCATGTGCGTGGATGAGGCATGGGGCGGCGCTGGCGCCGACTATCTATCCTATATCCTGGCGGTGGAAGAGATCGCCGCCGGTGATGCGGCCACCTCCACCATCATGGCGGTGAACAACGTGCCGGTCTGTGCCGCCCTCAACGATTATGCCACGGATGCGCAAAAGGCGCGGTTTCTGGCGCCCTTGGCCCGGGGCGAGCATATCGGCGCATTTCTGTTGACCGAGCCGCACGCGGGTTCCGACGCCTCGAACCTGCGCGCCCGGGCCCGACGCAAGGGGGATCACTTCATCATCAATGGCGCCAAGCAGTTCATCACCTCCGGCGCCATCGCATCCACGGCGATGGTTTTCGCGGTGACGGAACCGGATGCGGGTCCCCGGGGCATCAGTTGCTTTCTGACCCCGACAGCGGCCAGCGGCTACACCGTTGTCCGGATCGAGGATAAAATGGGCCAGCGTGGTTCCGATACGGCGCAAATATCCCTGGATGATCTGGAAGTGCCGGCGGATATGATGCTGGGCCGGGAGGGGGAAGGCTACCGCATCGCCCTGGCAAACCTATCCACCGGCCGCATTGGCATTGCCGCCCAGGCCATCGGCATGGCCCGCGCCGCGTTCGAGCATGCCCTGGCCTACGCCCAGGAACGGGAAGCCTTTGGCAAGCCGATCTTCGCGCATCAGGCGGTGGCCTTTCGCCTGGCCGAAATGGCGACCAGGATCGAAACCGCCCGGCAATTGACCCATCACGCCGCCGGTCTGCATATGGCGGGGTTGGCGTGCCGCAAGGAAGCCTCCATGGCCAAGCTGTTCGCTTCGGAAATGGCGGAAGCGGTCTGTTCGGATGCAATCCAGACTTTGGGCGGCTATGGCTATCTGAACGATCATCCGGTGGAGCGGATCTATCGCGATGTGCGGGTGACGCAGATCTACGAAGGGACCTCGGACATCCAGAAATTGTTGATCAGCCGCGCCATTCAGGCGGATTCATGATGCCGCGGGGAAGATCAAATGCGGAGAAGATCCAATGAGTGAAGCCGTCGCCCGGAAATTGCCCTTGGACGGCCTGGTGGTGCTGGAAATGGGGTCGTCCATCGCCGGGCCGTTCGCGGGCCGGATTTTCAGTGATTTTGGCGCCACGGTCTGGAAGGTCGAACCGCCGGAAATAGGCGACGCGGCGCGTGGTTGGGGTAAAGGCCGGATCGGCGGCACCGGCGCGGCGTTTCAGGCCTTCAACAGGGAAAAACGCTCCATCACTGTCGATTTCAGCGTGCCGGAAGAGCTCGACCGCCTGCGCCGGCTGATCGCTGAAAAGGCCGACATCGTGGTGCAAAACCTGCGCCCTGGCGTGGTCGAAAAATTCGGCCTGGATGCAGCCGCCATGATGGCCGCTGATCCGGCCCTGATTTATTGCAACATGGGGGCGTTCGGCCCGGTCGGGCCGATGAAGGATGCGCCGGGCTACGACCCCTTGATCCAGGCCTTCTCCGGCATCGCCCATGCGACGGGCGCGGCGGGTGGCGAGGCGGTCCGGGTCGCCGTGCCCTTGATCGATATCGGTACGGGCATGTGGGCGGCCATTGGCATTCTGACCGCCCTGCATCGCCGCCAGGCGACGGGTCGCGGCTGCCTGGTTGACGCCGCCATGTTCGAAACCGCCCTGGCCTGGCAAAGTTTATCTTTCGCCATCCATGAAGCGGATGGTGTTTGGCCGGAACGCATGGGTTTGCAAGGACCGGCCGTGATCCCCAATGACGGCTATGACGCGGCGGACGGAAAATTGCTGCTGACCATTGGCACACCGCTGCAGTTCGAGCGGTTTTGCCGGGTGCTGCGGCGGCCTGATCTGTTGGACGATCCGCGTTTCGCCGCCAACAATGACCGTGCCGCCAACCGAGCGGCCTTTGACGCCACTGTCAATCAGACCCTGCGCGGGCGTAGCCGTGCGGAATGGAGCGCATTGCTTAGTGCCGCGGACGTGCCCAATGCGCCGCTGCAATCCCTGGGCGAAGCCATCGAGCACCCGCAGACCGTGGCCTCGGGCATGGTGCAGAATAGCCCGGATGGCAGTTTCCGCTCCATCGCCATGCCCTTGCGGTTTGATGGCGAGCGGCCGGGGTTTCGCCGCCTGTCGCCGGAACTGGGCGAGGCCACCCAGGAAGTCTTCGCCTTCATGACGGAATAGGACGGCGGCCGTGACGAGAGCAGAATTCGATCGCTATTGCCGTACCTTTAAGGCTGTCGAGAATGTGGAACAGTGGGGCGGGGCATCTGTTTGGAAGCTTGGCGGCAAGATTTTTGCGATCTGCTCGACCTGGGGCGCGGGCAGCCACCCCAAGATCAGCTTCAAATGCAGCGACCTGGCCTTTTCCATATTGCGCGAGCAGCCCGGCATTATTCCCGCACCCTATCTGGCGCGGGCCAAATGGGTCCAGTTGGAAGCCGCCGACGCCATGCGCGACCGGGATATCAAGGATTATATCGCCGCGGCCTATGTCATCATCATGGCCAGGCTGACCAAGGCGCAACGCCAGGAACTCGGCCTGAGCCAGGCGGCACCATGACGTTGCCAGCGTCACCGTAACGCCGCTGGGCAACCCAGCGGTCCAGAAAAAGATCGAGCACATACCTGGCTGCCATGTGACGGCCCGAAAGCGCGGGCCACAGCCAAAGCAAACGGCGTAGGATCATATTAAATGCGCTGTCACGGCAACCGGTCTTCACCTCCATCATTTTGAGAATAGTTTAACACTTATGCGAGACGTTCGTCTGTTCTCAAAATCGTGCCGGCAACTTTGGTTTCCATGCCATCGCTGAAGCTGAGGCAACGGAGCCCAGCGCCATAACCGTAAATGCCCAAAACCAAGCCAATGGTTCATCACGGCCGCCAGCCAAATCAATTGCCAACCCGACGGCGAGGGGACCAAGAAATCCGAATGTAAAACCAATTACACCAAAGAGAGCGAGAGCCGCTGCCCTTGTTTCTCCAGTTGTCGCCGCCACGATGCCGCCCGCGATCGCACCAACATCACCATAACTGGTGATGCCATGAACCAATAGCAGGGCAAGAACGAGAATAAAGAGACCGGACGCTTGCCAACCAAGCAGTCCGCAAACCACGACGGAGGCCAGCGACACCGCAAAGATCACAGGCTTTCGCCCCCATCGAGCGCCAAGCTCCGCAATTACAAGGTTCAACGGCACCGCAACAAACACGGAAAAGCCCACGGCAGTGGTCGGATCCAATCCCAGCCCAGAACCCTCGTTCGCCGCCACATTGAAAGCTAGGAACGGCACAGACCAAACACGAACCGCGAAAACCTCCCAAAGGTTTCCGGCGTAAGCGATGACATATCGAATGATCTCTGCATCTCGGAGCGCGGACGGGAAATCGGGAAACAATCGGTTCGACCGTATTTCGTTGCCAACCAACGGGGAGCCAATCAAAAGAAGTACCGGTAAAGACAATAGCGACCCGATGCCTGCCGAAACAAATACGGCTTCCCATCCAAACAGTTTCGAAAGCAGACCAGCGGCCAAGAACGAGCAGCCGCTGCCGATCGCAAATGCGCCGGTATAAAATGCACTTGCCCGGGGTTGTGCGTCGCCCGTCAAGCGGTCCACCAACATTTTCATTCCGATAATATGAATGCCGGCAAAGCCAATACCGGCGGCAAATCGAAACACCAACGCCCACCAGAAACCGTCGGCAAACAATGCGACGCTGAACGAAGCGGTCGCGCTAATCAGTGCTGCAACGAGATAGACAATTCGCCCATCCATCCGATTTGCGGCACCGGTCAAGAATGGTAACGCCACGGCATAGCCAGCGAAATAAATGCCTCCGAGCCAGCCAATCTGCGAGGCATCCATCTCCCATAAAACCGCCAAATCGACGGAGACTGCCGGGATCGCCATTATGGCTAATTGACCAAGCATGAGGCCCGCTGACAACGAAGAGGTAATTAGTATCGGAGACCGGCCTATCAATTTGAGATCATGCGGTTTAGCCGCCCTTCTATTCTAACGGCTCCGATCAAACCATCTCCTCGTCGCTTATTGTTGATGTATTCGCGCCCAATGACAAGTTGCGTCGATCAGGCCGGTACGATGACCGCTCATGATTACGGTGACAATTCCGGTGACAGTGCTGGAATGAACCTTGCCTATCCGGTTGTTACCCACACCTACTAAATGTAGGGTGGGTCCATTCTCCGGAGTAGAGCC
>JAQBYC010000112.1 GCA_027623205.1 Pseudomonadota bacterium
CCTAGCAAATAAAAGCGGACATTTAATGTGCTACAAAAACCGGACATCTGTATGTGTCATTGACAGTGGAAGCTGCGGATCGGGCTAAACTTACGCTTACGGAAGAAGATGCATCGCTCGGAAAACCATTCTCGAGAGTGCCTGAAACACCGCTTTCTTTGGCAATTTGGTGTCCTGGGTACCCTGGACACCATCCATGGGCGCCCTGGAAGTCTTGCGAAACGGTTGGCGCCGTGACGTGGTGAAATGAGAAGATCACCTAACCGAAGGGATGCGCCCAAATGAAGAAATGGCCGCGTCAATTACGACGCGGCCACTCCAATTGGTGAGGGCTGCGGATGGGGGGCCGCAGCCCTCGGCGCTTGCAGGGGATTGCAGCGCCAGGGGACACTTTGGTGGTGATCTTTCGATCCTCCACCCCGCTTGCCTCTGTCATTTTTTGCCATCGCTCAATCTGGCTTCAGAACAACAATTTCAGCAGCGGATCTAGGTCGACCATAAAAAGTCCGGCACCTGCCGGCATTGATCTAAGTCAAATGGCTAAAGATTTTTTTAAATTTTCCGGTCAGTACAGGAAACATCGGACCCGTTTTACTTGCGTCGCTCGGGCCGGTCTGCGACCTCATCTGCTTTCGCCACGCTGTAAATATTGCTCAACATACGCGCCAACCGATTTCGCCCTTGCTCCAGGGCCTGCTCAACGGCCCAGATAATCTTGTCCGGCATACGGCGTACATAGCGATCATTACCGCTCATGCCCCGCACACATTGGCGAACCTTCAACCAATAGAGCACGTCTTCCATGGAATCGGCATCCAAAACCTCGATCATTTTCTCAGTCGTCGCATTTTCCACTTCGGCGCCGTGGCGCGCGATTAATTCATTCGCAGCTTCGCGAATTTCCGCATCAAAGTCGGACGGCTGTGCATGATCGGACATGAAACCAAAACTTTCGGATCGTGGAGCTACCTCAACACCTTCGGACTATACAGGGTGATTTGAAGGCGTCCATAAGCCATTCTGGTTGGCGCACATCAGGGCGCCATCGGCGACCCCGGTAGAGTAACGCAATGGCCTAAAGCCGCCAGAATGCCCCGCATTTTATCTTTCATTAAGGTATCAGGCATAAAATTTTGGAGCGCTGTAAGGTATGGCCGTTTTCGGGCCGCCGGTGCCAGACACGGCTGCAGATGCATGAAAGAGTCCGGTATGGGTAGAATAGTCGCCGACGCAATTCAAACTTCCGTAGCGGATGCGGAAGTGCGAGGCCTGTTCAAGCTCGCCCATGAAAAATCTGCGGATGGCCGAAAATCGCTTTATATCGCGATCGGTGATCTTTTCGAACGGCGCGCGGACGAATTACAGCCCAGCGAACGCGAGTTGATGCTCGAAATACTGCAGCGATTGACCGACGATGTGGAAATGTCGGTACGTATAACGCTCGGCAATCGGCTCAGTGAAAACAGCGACGCGCCACATGACCTAATTCGCATGTTGGCCAACGACGAGGTGCAGGTCGCCTATAAAATCCTAACGTCCAGCTTGGTTCTGCGCGATATCGATCTGATTGAAGTACTGCGCCATCGCACCATGCAACATCAATTAGCCGTCGCCATTCGCAAAGATATTAGCGAGGAGGTCTCCGCCGCCCTGGTTGAGACCGGATCCGAAGACGTTATCGTGACTTTGTTGAACAACCAGGACGCACGAATTTCAACGGATATCCTGGAATATCTGGCTGAAGAGTCCAAGCGCATAGACAGCTTCCAAAAGCCGCTGGTAAGACGCCCTGATTTGCCGGCAGACCTGGCCGAGCGAATGTATTATTGGGTTTCCGCCGCCGTGCGAAACTATATTATTGAAAATTTCGATGTGGACATCAACGATCTGGATGATCAGATGTCGGCGGCGGTTTCCGATGTGCTTGAGACCACTGAAAATGGATCCGGCGTCGCCGCGGAACGCCTGGTCGAGCGATTGTTTAATAGCGGTAGCCTTTCCGCCGATTTCGCTTTGAAGTCCCTGCACCAGGGCCAAATCTCGATTTTTGAATTCTCCTTTGCCAAGTTAGTCGGCATCCGCCCCGTATTGGCTCGACGCATCATTTATGAAACGGGCGGTGAAGCCTTGGGCATAGCCTGCCAGGCAATTGGCCTGGAACGTTCCGTTTATTTGCAATTCTATCAATTGACCCGCAAGGCGCGGGACCGCGACAAACGCCTCTCCAAGGAGGAGGTGGTACGACTGACAAAATTCTACGAATCCGTCACTCGTGAAACGGCGTTTCTGGTCTTGCGAAAATGGCAGCGTGACCGGCGTTATCTGAAAGCTGTCCGCGAAGTCAAAGAATAGCCCCGCAGGGTCTCAGCCTGAAATTCGACTTGGGCAAAATAACACTGCCAATTTGCGGTGGGACATTGCATAATCGCGCCGCTGCTTGATAGATCGCAGGCGCTGGGACTTGGCCGGTTTCCTGCCTATTATTGTTGGCTTGTTTGTCGTGATTTTATTATCATGACCCACCTGATACCTGGAGCCGGGCTTGGAAATGATTGACCCGTTTGGACGCAGCATTGATTATCTGCGCGTTTCGGTTACTGACCGGTGCGATTTTCGTTGCGCGTATTGCATGTCTGAAGACATGACGTTCTTGCCCAAGGCGGAAGTTTTAAGCCTTGAAGAGATGGAACGATTGTGCCGAACATTCATCGATTTAGGCGTCCGTAAATTGCGTATTACAGGGGGTGAACCCCTCGTGCGACGCAATGTGATGTGGCTTTTCCAACAGCTGGGCCGCCAATTGGACAACGGTCGCCTCGATGAATTGACTCTTACCACCAACGGCTCGCAACTTTCCAGACATGCGGCCGAACTTTACGCCTGTGGCGTCCGCCGTATCAATGTCTCGCTTGACACCCTGAATCCGGACAAATTCCTGGCCATAACCCGTTGGGGCAAGTTTGACCGGGTCATGGCCGGGATCGACGCCGCCCAGGCTGCCGGCCTCGCCGTAAAGATCAACACCGTGGCGGTACGCGACTTCAATGAGGATGAATTTGATCGGATGATCGCCTGGTGTGGCGAGCGAGGCCTCGACATGACATTGATCGAGGCTATGCCCATGGGCGATATCGGCCTGAATAGGGCGGACCAGCACCTGGCGCTGTCGGACGTCCGGAAGGATCTGGCGCAACGATGGACCTTGCAGCCCAGCGATCACCAAACCGGCGGCCCCGCCAGGTATGTAACCGTGGCCGAAACTGGACGGCGTCTTGGCTTTATCACCCCGTTGAGCCATAATTTTTGTGAATCCTGCAACCGGGTACGTCTGACCTGCACCGGAACCTTATTTATGTGCTTAGGACAGGATGACGCCGCCGACCTGCGCGCACCGCTGCGTGCCTCTTCCGATGACGAGATTTTGGCAAAAGCGATCCATGCCGCCATCGCCCGCAAGCCGAAGGGCCATGATTTTATCATCGATCGAGATTCTGCCGATCCGGCAGTCGCCCGCCATATGAGCGTGACCGGCGGCTGATAACTGGTTTCACAGCTACCAATTCCCGTCCACAGGCGGCCGGAACTTTGAGCCATTGAACGCCATCGCATCCCGGCGCCTCCTCTACCCTATTACGATGACCCTTGGGCTTGTCGCTTTGATGGTTCCGGCGTGGTCGGCCGACCATCCGGCCATAGTCTACAAGGCGTTTGTCTTGGCGCAAAACGACGCCGCTGCTGGCTCGGGTAACGCCAGCGTATTGGGCAAACCGGCGATACGGCGGCAGGCCGTTTATCTCAGAGTCCCTTATCTGGAACAGCCGGTCTCGCTGGCGGCAGCGGCGGCCATGCGCGCCGTCCGGACATATGAACCCCGGATCCATCGCGAAGATCTAGGCCAGGTTGTAGCCCGCGATGCGCGCTATCGTCGCGCCGCGGTGCGGGCCGTGGCTCGGTATGAACGCGCCGCCGACCAAGACTATGTCATGGCCCATTATAATATGGCCCGGTCCCTGGCCGAGGGCCGCGGCGTCGAGCGTAATTATGCGATGGCAATCGAACATTTTCTCCTTGCCGCCAGGTTGGGGAACGTACCCGCGCTCTTGCGGCTGGCCGAGTTTCATCTCGCCGGCCTAGGTGTGCCCGAAGACAGGGTTGAAGCGCAGGCCAACTACTACATCGCGGCCAGCATCGAAAGCAAAGGGGCAGCGCGTGCAAAAGCTTTGCTGTCAACGCATCTGGACCAAGTACAACTGCAGCAGGCCCGCGAGCGGGCGCGAATTTTCCGGGCGAAAATGCCCCCTCTGGATCTGATCCTGCAACGTAATAAGGAGCAGGATCTGCTGGCCGCCGCTGCGCAAGGCGATTTGGCCTTGGTACAAGAATTAATAGAGAACGCTGTTGATGCCAATGCAATCAATGCCTTGGGTCGAACATCCATTATCGCTGCCGCTTGGCGCGGCCATCACCATATTGTCCAGTTGCTGATTACCACCGGCGTGGAGATGGATGCGGCCGATAATCAGGGCCGAACGGCACTATTCTGGGCCGCCATCAATGGCTACCCCGAAATCGTCAAAACTTTATTGGAGCAGGAGGCTTTGGTCGACGTTCGAGACGACAATGGCTTCACCCCGTTAATTCGCGCCGCGTGGAACGGCCACGAAGAGGTCGTGGAAGCTCTAATTGATGCCAAGGCTGACGTGAACGCGGCTGATGATCGTGGCGTTACCGCGTTACAAAGAGCCGAGGCACGAAATGAACGACAAATAGCTGCCTGGCTGCGCGCGGCTGGTGCCCGATAATTCGACAAGCACCGATCAGGGCTCGATCGCGGATCAAAACGGCAGCCATAATCGCCGCTGCCACCGGCGGCGAATTGTGCCCTGTCTAAATTGTAGAACTATTTCAATCCGCACAAAATGCAAATAGTATGAGAACATTGCGAATGTCGTCGCGGACCTGAAAAACAGCGAATAAGCAGATGGCCAGCGGTCAAGTAGCCAATTTTGCGCGTTCCACGTCTCAAGCCGGAGCCGGTTTGAAGCAGCGACGCGCGGGTAGAAGCAGGGCTAGATCCAGCAATGATAAGCGCGGTTAATCGGCATAACCGACTGGCCCCAAAGAAATTTTCGATAGATTGGTTTCTGGCGACCTTCGGCTCCTTCGCATTACATGCCTTATTACTATATGGCGTGTCTGGAATTTGGCGAGACTCCCTGGAGGAGATACCGCTGTCCTTCAATGTGGATCTCTTGTTCGAAAATCCAGATAATAAGCCGCAGCGCCCAGCACCCAAAGTAGACCAACCGCCGCCCGATCCTGTATCTGCAGAGCCAGAACCAACAGCAGAAGTGCCGCCCCGGGCGAACAAGACGGAGTCACCGGCTGTAGTCTCGCCGATAAAACCAAAACCCACCCCACTGTCGAAACCCAAACCCAGGGCCGAGACCAAGGCAGCGGACAAAGCCCTGGCCGAACCGCAACGCCCAAAGGTCCAACCCAGCGCCCAAGCCAAGGCGGCGGACAAAGCCCTGGCCGAACCGCAACCCGCAAAGGCCAAACCCAGCGCCCAAGCCAAGGACAAAGCCCTGGCCGAACCGCAACGCCCAAAGGTCCAACCCAGCGCCGAGACCAAGGCGGCGGACAAAGCCCTGGCCGAACCGCAACCCGCAAAGGCCAAACCCAGCGCCGAGACCAAGGCAGCGGACAAAGCCCTGGCCGAGCCGCAACGCCCAAAAGCCAAACCCAGCGCCGAGATCAAGGCAGCGGACAAAGCCCTGGCCGAGCCGCAACGCCCAAAGGTCCAACCCAGCGCCCAAGCCAAGGCGGCGGACAAAGCCCTGGCCGAACCGCAACCCGCAACGGCCAAACCCAGCGCCGAGACCAAGGCAGCGGACAAAGCCCTGGCCGAACCGCAACCCGCAAAAGCCAAAGCTAGCACGAGCCTAATCCCCCTGCATCGGAATGTGCCGTATCTCGATCAGGCGGTTTCACCAGCGGCAGCCGTGGCCATGCGCGCCGTTCGGCAATTCGACGCGCGTATTGGTCGCGAGGACCTGGGCCGTGTCGCGGCTGGTGATAGCCGCGGCGCAGATGCAGCGGCCCTGGCCGTGGCCCGCTATAAGCGGGCCGCCGAAAAAGGCTATGTCATGGCCTATTACAATTTGGCCCGCGCTTTGGCCGAGGGTAAAGCCGTCAAGCGTGATTATCCCGGTGCCCTCAAAAATTTCCGCTTTGCCGCCCGTTTAGGCAACGTGCCCGCGATGCTGCGGTTGGCCGATTTGCATCTTGCCGGCCTGGGTGCACCCGAGGACAGGGTCGAAGCTCAGGGCCTATATTTCGCTGCCGCCAGCATGGGAAATGAAGCTGCCGCGCGGGCATCCGCTTTGCTATCGAAGCATTTAGATGATGCGCAAATGCAGGAGGCACACAAGCGGGCGCGTGATTTGCGGGCCGAAATCGCAACCGCAAATCCGAATATAGAACCGGGTAAGGAGCAGGAATTAATGGCCGCCGCCGCAAAAGGCGATTTGGCCTTGGTCGAGGCCCTGGCGGCAGAGGGCGTCGATGCCGATGCGGTCAATGGCGAAGGCCGAACTGCCGTGGTCACCGCAGCCTGGCGCGGCCACAATCGGATTGTCCAGGTATTGCTTGATACCGGCGTAGAGATCGATGTAGCCGACCATCAGGGCCGAACAGCATTATCCTGGGCAGCCATCAATGGCTACCCTGAAATCGTTGTACTATTATTGCGTGAGAAGGCCAGCGTCGATGTCCGGGATGAAGGAGGCATGACCCCGTTGATCCGCGCCGCCTGGAATGGTCATGAAAAAGTCGTTGAGGCTCTTATTAAGGCGTCGGCGGATGTGAATGCGGCCGATGGTCGCGGCATTACTGCATTACGGCGGGCAGAATCTCAAAACGAACATAAAATCGCCGCCACGCTGCGCGCTGCCGGTGCGCGATAGCGATTCAAAACGAAGCTGCGCAGACCCGATTTGCGTTACTTTAAAACAATGCGATGAGAATAAGTCCTGCCATCGCTGATGGTAATTTGGCTAAAGCCCAACATTTTTGCCAGATCAAAAAAAGTAAACAGATCTTCCACCGCCAGATTACGGAACAACGCGGTGCCACGTGCAAATGCCGTCAGTTGCGCCAACACCGCACGAGCCCGATACAGGGTGCCGAAACTATCCTGATCCAATCCCAGAATAATCAATTTTTCAGCTTCGCCTCCCTTGGCGAAAATAGCAAATCGTGGCGCATATTTTTGCTGCTGCTGGCCATTAGTTTGGGCAACAATAAACCCGATCCGCAGCTGACGGTTGGCATTGTCCATTACGAGCCCACGGGCGTGATAGGTCTCTTCGCTACTAATAGGCGGATAGTAATAGCCGGCGTGACGATCCTGGGCGCGAACTGGATGTTGGACTGCCAGCATCGGCCAAAACAACAATGCAACTAGCAAAATTCGAAGCGACATAATTTCTTCCCTATGGAAACAAGGTTATCTGTCATTATGTGGCCGTAACCTGGATTTAGCCACCGAAGTCTGACGGGGGCGGTGACAGGGTATATAGTAAAGACAAGTAGCAGGGACGATTGCGG
This sequence comes from Pseudomonadota bacterium, assembly GCA_027623205.1. Taxonomy (GTDB): domain Bacteria; phylum Pseudomonadota; class Alphaproteobacteria. The sequence goes on from JAQBYC010000112.1 coordinate 7,612, forward strand.
ACATGATGGGCGGTGGATAGCGGATGGCCCGCGACAAAATTACCTTTATGGCGAGCGAGACGCCACAGGCCGATGCCGCCCTGCGGCAGCTGCGCGAGCGCTATGACGATGCCGGGTTAGACAGGGCGGACGTCATCGTCGTTCTGGGCGGCGACGGCTTTATGTTGAGCGTGTTGCACGAGACACGCGATCTGCACCTGCCGATTTATGGTATGAACCAGGGTACCGTCGGTTTCTTGATGAACAGTTTTTCCATGGATGATCTGGTGGAACGAATCCAGGCGGCGGAACTGACCGTGGTCCACCCCTTGGAGATGGTGGCAACCGATGCGGCAGGCATAGAGCACCGGGCCATGGCGATAAATGAAGTGTCCGTATTTCGTGAAACACGCCAAGCCGCCAAGATTCGTATTTCCATTGATGATCATGTGCGTCTGGACGAACTGGTGTGCGACGGCGTTCTGGTCGCCACGCCGGCGGGCAGCACCGCCTATAATCTTTCCGCCCACGGCCCTATTTTGCCCTTGGAGGCGGAAATTCTGGCCCTGACCCCGATTTCTGCCTTTCGGCCCCGGCGTTGGCGCGGCGCCGTGTTACCTAGTTCAGCCCGGGTCCGCTTCGATGTTCTGGATTCAGATAAACGCCCGGTTTCCGTCGTGGCCGACAACCAGGAAATTCGCAATGTCGTCCAGATCGAAGTTATCGAGGACCTCGCGGCCGAATTACATCTTCTTTTTGATGCCGAACACAATCTGGAAGAACGCATTCTAAACGAACAGTTCGTCCCGTGAGCCCTGCGACAATGACGGACTTGGAACGAATATGATGCGCCTGGCGATCGGCGGTTTGGTGCACGAAACCGTTACCTTCCTGCCGGCGGAAACCACGCTTGAAGCGTTCGAGCGGAGGGCGGTCCGCGGCCAGGCAATCGCAGCGGCCTATGCCGGCTCCAACACCGTTTATGGTGGTTTTCTGAAGGTTTGTCAGGAACACGATGTCACTGTCGAAGGCCTTTTATGCGCCGAATGCGCCCCCTCGGGCCCAGTTGCCGGATCGGCCTTTCAGGCCTTGGCGGATGAAATCGTCTCCCGCGCCACGTTGTGGCGGGATGATGCCGACGGCCTGTTACTGCATCTACATGGCGCCATGGCGAGCCGTGCCGACCCCGATCCCGAACGTACCTTGTTGTTACGCTTGCGCGAGGCCTTGGGTGAGAATTTTCCCATTGCCGTAGCCATGGATTTGCATGGCAATGTTGGCGCGGATAAAGCCCGGCTGGCTGATATCGTTTGCGGCTTTCGCCGCAGCCCGCATACGGACATGGCGGAAACCGGCGAGCGCGCGGCGCGGCTATTGTTGCGAAAGCTGGCGGGCGAAATCAAACCGGTCATGGCCATGGCGCGGCCCGGACTTGTCCTGCCATCAATTTTTACCGCGACTGATATTTCGCCGCTGCGTGAAATTATGGCGGAGGTGCATGCGGCGGCCGAACAGCCGGGCATATTGGATGTTACCCTGTTTACCGGTTTTGCCTATGCCGACGTGCCGGAAATCGGCGCCACGGTGCTGGCCATGGCCGACGGTGACACAGCCCTGGCGATCCGTACGGTGGAACGCTTGTCCGCCCGCCTGGTCGCGGCGCGGGAAGCGTTGTACAATGCCGCCCCGCTGTATAATCCGAACGATGCCTTGGACAAGGCCGCGGCATTGCTCGCCGAGGGCGTTCGTCCCGTGGTGTTGCTGGAACATGCAGACCGCGGTAACGATTCCACCCATTTGTTGGAAGCCATGGTGGAACGTGGCGTGGGCCGGACTGCGGTGCCCTATCTGCATGATCCCATCGTCGCACGGGCCGCCGCCAACGCCGGCGTCGGCAGCCAACTGATGACCGCTTTGGGCGGCAAGTCGTCGGAATTGGCCGGCGCGCCGATCTTGTTTACCGGCATCGTCAAGTTCGCCGGACCGTTGCGCTACCGGATAACCGGTCCCTACCGTACAGGTGAGGAAATTGATTTGGGCCCGGCCGCCGTGATCGATAACGGCGATATCGCCGTGATCGTGACCACGCAAAGCATCACGGCGGTGGATACGGATCCGTTTTCCCAATGTGGCCTGGATATCAACGAATTCGATATCATCGCGCTACGCTCAAAAACCCACTTTCGCGCCGCCTACGAGCCTATCGCCGGCGCCATTTTGATTGTCGAAACACCCGATTGGGGGCCAGCCGATCTGTTCGGTCTGCCTTACCGCAACGTCCCGCCCGGCATCTATCCCATTACCATGGCGCCCCCGGACGATGGAACGGTGGAGGGTTTAGATGACGGAGTATGAAGCCATGCCAAGTTGGCGCAATATAAGCGAACCGCGGCCGACCTTTGTTACCCATCTGGAATGTGGACTGAGCGGTGAAGCGGTTCCAGCTGATCGCCTGCATGGGCTTTCGTCCGTTGGCAGGCCATTTTTGGTGCGCTACGATCTAGCCGCACTGGCACTCAATCTGAGCAAGGAAACCCTTGCTGCCCGCCCTCCCGATCTGTGGCGCTATCGCGAGTTTCTACCGGTCCGCGAAAACCGCAATATCGTTTCGTTGGGGGAATGTATGACGCCGCTGATACCGGCGCCGGGCGTGAAGGGTGACTTGTGGATCAAGGACGAAGGCCGCCTGCCCACCGGTTCATTCAAAGCCCGTGGATTGTGTCTTGCCGTATCCATGGCTAAGGAGTTGGGCGTCCGGCGCATGGCGATGCCAACCAACGGCAATGCCGGGGCGGCCATGGCCGCCTACTGTCGGGCCGCTGGGATCGAGGCCTTTGTATTTTGTCCCGACGATACGCCGGAGACCAATATTCGCGAGATCGCCTTACAGGGCGCCCGGGTCTATTGCGTCAACGGTCTGATCAACGATTGCGGCAAGATCGTCGGCGACGGCAAGGAAATTATGAACTGGTTCGATGCCTCAACCCTGAAAGAGCCCTACCGGATAGAGGGCAAGAAAACCATGGGATTGGAATTGGCCGAACAATGTGACTGGCAATTGCCCGAAGCAATTTTTTACCCGACAGGGGGCGGCACCGGGCTGATTGGCATGTGGAAAGCCTTTGACGAATTGGAAACCATGGGCTGGATCGGCCCGAAACGGCCCAAAATGATTGCCGTACAAGCATCGGGCTGCGCCCCGATCGTCAAGGCTTTCGATGATGGCGTCGAACATGCTGAACTGTGGCCAAACGCCCATACGATGGCCGCCGGGATACGGGTACCTGCCGCCGTAGGCGATTTTTTAATTCTGCGCGCCGTGCGCCAATCGGGCGGGTTCGCCATCGCCATTGATGACTCGGCGATCTTCGCGGCCCGGGATGATATGGCGGAAAACGGCGGCCTGCTCTTATGTCCGGAGGGCGCGGCTACTTATGCCGCCTGGAAGGTCGCCGTAGCTGATGGCCGGATTGATGCTCAGGATCGTTGCATTCTGTTCAACTGCGCCACCGGCTTGAAGTATCCCATGCCGGCAGCCGGCATCTCCCTGGACCGGCACCAAGCAATTGACTACGGAGCGATGGCATGACCACACCGGTCTCGAGGCCAGCTCTGGCTTTGCTGCCCATAGATATTCAAGGCTATCGCGTGGGCAACACCGGCGTCGAGTACGTGCACAAATTTGACAGCGGCCAACCGGGGCCAAATGTCCTGATCAATGCCCTGACCCATGGCAACGAGGTTTGCGGCGCCCACGCTCTCGCCGTGTTGTTGGAGAATGATATCCGACCCAGCCGTGGCAGCCTAACCCTCAGTTTCGCCAATGTCGCCGCCTATCATACTTTCGACCAGGAAAACCCCGCAGCCTCGCGGTTCGTCGATGAGGATTTCAACCGGCTGTGGTCCGACGATATTCTCGATGGCGGACGTCAATCCGTGGAATTGACCAGGGCCCGGCAGATACGCGGCGTGGTAGCGGAGGCGGACTATCTGTTGGATATCCACTCCATGCACCTGCCCTGCCCGGCCCTGATGCTGTGCGGCACGGCCGAAAAAGGCCGGCGCCTGGCATTTGCAATGGGCGTACCGGCGCACGTAGTTGCCGATCCCGGCCACGCCGCCGGACCACGAATGCGCGACTATGATCGCTTTGCCCAAACGGATACGGAACAAACCGCCCTACTGATCGAATGCGGACAGCATTGGGCGAAGGAATCCGGCCAGACCGCTATTCATGCGGTGTTTCATTTTCTCGATGCCCTAGGACTGATCGACAGGGCCGTGGCGGCGCCTTATCTCGTAAAAAATCCAGGGCGCCAACGGTTGATTGAGGTGGTCGGCCCCATCACCATTCAAACCGAAGCCTTCCGCTTTGTCGACGATTACAATGGCCTGGAAGTCATTGCCAAGGCCGGTACCGTGATCGGCCATGATGGCGCGCAACCAATCGTCACGCCCCATGACGAATGTGTATTGATCATGCCCACGCACCGGCCAAAACCAGGACAGACGGCGGTGCGCCTGGGGCGTTTCATTGCCTAGAATTTCCTTGCCCGCTCCGGCCATTAGAAAACTCGTCCGTTTGGCCCTGTCGCTGCTTCTTGGCGCCGTTGGCGGCGCGGTCTTTTTTTACTTTAATCTGCCCTTGGCCTGGATGCTGGGCAGCATGACCTTCACCACCATTGCCGCCTTGTTCGGTGCGCCCGTAACCCTTCATATGCCCTTGCGCATGGCGATGGTGGCGGTTTTGGGCACGTTGTTGGGCAGCGCCTTTACGCCGCAAATTCTGGACCGGCTGCAACATTGGAGCCTCGGGGTCGTTACCATGGCCGCATTTGTTACAGTCATGACCGCTGTTTCAGTGTTTTTTCTTGTTCGCGTTGGCAAGATGGACCGAAACACCGCCTTTTTCGCCGGAACGCCGGGGGGCTTGGGAGAAATGACCGTTGTGGGCGAGCAACAGGGAGGTGACCCTCGAACCATCGCCCTCGTGCACGCCACGCGGATCTTTGTCGTGGTGTTCCTGCTGCCGTTATATCTGGCCACCGTCAATGATTTGAACATTCCCAATACAGCCCTGGTACTGGGCAGCCGTCCCTCGGCGGAAGGTTGGGAATTAGCAATCTTGGGTGCCTGTGCGGTGACCGGCTACTATCTGGGCCGTACTCTGCGCCTGCCGGGCGGGCAGATTCTGGGACCTCTTTTGATATCGGCGGCGGCCTATTTAAGCGGTCTGGTAGATGGCCGTCCCCCCGCCAACCTGATCGCCGTGGCTCAGGTGATCATTGGCTCCGCGATCGGGGCGCGCTTTGTGGGCCTGAATTTGCGTGAGATGGCCCGCCCTATCGTCCTGGCCCTCTGTTCGGCGTTGGTTATGCTGGCCATGGCCGCGGCTTTCGCCACCGTAATTGCACCATTGCTGGGCCTTCCCATGCACGCCCTATTGCTGGCCCTATCGCCCGGTGGTCTGGCGGAAATGAGCTTAATTGCCCTGGCCCTGAATGTGGATACCGCCTTTGTCGCCACCATGCATCTTGTTCGTATCTTGCTGATCGTCACCATGGCTCCGATTGTTTTTCGCGTACTGAAATGGAACACTTCAAATCGCAAGGGGGCTGAAAGCGATGTTCCCTAGATGTGATCTCTCACGAGGTTGTTCATTCGATCCCGCTCTGAGAAGCTGATGCCTGTGACGGCAGAAGCCTCAAGGAGAGAACCGAATGAACCTGCACAGGAACGCCCGCCTGAGCCCAAGCTTAAGATAATATTTACTTCAGCGGCGCATCGTTCAGGGGCTGATAGTACATTTAGGCCACCCGCACCTGGATCACAATGATAACACAAGATTTTCAACTTACCCTGGCACGGCATAAACGATGGCTCGGTGGCCAACCGGGCGGATCCCGGGCCAATTTGTCCATGCAACAGCTGGCGGGGATGGATTTTGGCGGCGCTAATCTGGAACAGGCCAAGCTGACCGGCGCCGTGATGTCCAAAACTATGCTGAAGGGCGTCAATTTTCATTCGGCCGATCTTTTCGCTACGGATTTACAGAATTCGGATTTACGCGGCGCCGATTTATCCAATTCCGACTTGCGAGGTTCCCAACTGCGCGGCGCCGACCTGACTGACGCCAACTTGTTCGGCGCTGACCTGCGCGACGGCACTTTGATGACCGCTGCCGAGGAAGGCGGGACCAAAGTCGTGAATGCTGGTTCCGGCACCCTCGAGATTGCGCGCGGCTCGTTAAAAGGCGCCAATCTTTCCGGCGCGCGCCTCGCCAACTCGGTACTGACCCAAACCGATCTGTCCGGCGCTGTCCTGCGTAACGCGATATTGACCGATGCGGATCTTAGTGGCGCCATGTTGGATGGTGCCGACTTGAGCGGCGCGGATTTAACCGGCGCATCCCTTGAAGGCGCCAATCTGGGCTCTGCCACCCTGACCGGGATTATCTGCAAGAACACCAATATGCGCGGTGTGAAATTGAACAACACCTCCATGAAAGGGGTAGATTTGTCGGGAGCAGACCTGACCGGCGCCGAAATCGTGATTTCGGTGGACTCCCTGCCCGATGATCTGCGTGAAACCATTCGCGACCACGAAAAATGGATGGCCAGCTTTGGCGCCGAGGGCAAGCGCGCGGTCCTGGATAACGCAGGCCTGGATAACGTTGATTTCTCGGGCATAAATCTATCGGGCGCGTCCATGGCCGGCGCGTCATTGACAGGTGCGCGCTTTCTCGGTTCATCCCTGAACATGGCAAATCTGTCTGGCGCCAATATCTACAGAGGTAAACTAGATAGGGCAGAGATGAATGGTACCAATCTTTCGGGCGCTGATCTAACCGAAGCCAGCATGATTGAAGCCGATATTTCCGCCGCCGATATCAAGGACCGCAACGGCAAACCAACCGGCCGGGTCTGGCCGGCCAATTTGACCGACGCCAATTTCAGCCGGTGCAATCTGACCTCGGCGCTGTTGCGCGGCGCCAATCTGTCCGGCGCCAATTTCAACGGCGCCAATCTGCGCAGCGCCGATTTATCCGACGCCGCCATTGACGGCGCCCGTCTGCAAGGCGCTATTATCACCGAGGCGAAACTACCAAGCTAGACCATCGGCAAACCGAAATCGGTGTGCTTTTGATGGGCTTCTAAACACGCCTTTACGGCGTCTTCTGAAACGGAAAACCCTTGATGCATGATGCATTGGGCCGCCTGGTCTCTGACTCCGGTAAGCATCAGGCCGATCAAAACGATGATCTACGGCAGGCATGGTACCGACAGCGCCGGATCCTGGAACGGGACCGCTACAAGATAACGTCCAAGGGCGTCGCCTCCCGGCGGCGGTGGCGGGGACTTGACCCCGCTCTCAAACTCTTTGAGTCGCTGTTGCGGCTGTCCGGCCTGCACGCGCGCGGTCGGGCCAATGCCCTGGACATTGGCCTGAAGCCCATCACCGTCACATTGGCAAACCTGCCCGCCGCCTTCGATGGCTACCGAATATTGCAAATTAGCGATACGCATTTGGATTTACTGCCCAGCCTGGCGGACAGAATGGTGGCGTTGCTGCATGACGTGTCAGTGGATCTTTTGCTTTTGACCGGCGATTATCGCGACCGCTACGACGACCCGCCAGAGATAGGACTGGCCCTGTTACAGCCTATCCTAGCGGCCCTTGATGCGCCGGATGGATGTATTGCCGTACTCGGCAATCATGATCCGGCCGCATCGGTCCCTATTTTGGAAACCATGGGTGTGCAGGTCCTGCTCAATCAAACGGTCACGATCAAACGGCTGAATGACGTTTTACATCTGACTGGTTTGGACGATGTGCATTCATTCTACACCGAGGCCGCACATGGAGCCTTACGCGAAGATCGGACAGGGTGCCGCATTGCCGCCGTCCATTCGGCCGAGGTCGCCGATTTGGCTGCCGCCGCGGGCATAGATCTATATCTATGCGGTCACACCCACGGCGGCCAGATCCGCCTGCCCTGGGGTGGTCCGTTAATCAGCCGTTTGCGGCGCTGCCGGGCCTATAGCCATGGCCTGTGGCGCCACGGTGATATGGTCCGGCTACACCTCCAACGGCGCCGGCGTCGCGACCATTCCGATTCGCTACAATTGTCCGCCAGAAGTGGCATTGATCATCTTGCGGCGGCCAGGATGACCGAATTTGCTGCGGCGCCGGCCTAATCCAGCTCTACCTGGCCGCCGGCCTGGCGCCAGGCCCCGAAACCGCCCCCTAGATGACAAACATTTGCAAAGCCCATGTCCAGCAAGGTTTTGGCCGCCAGCGCGGAACGGCCGCCCGACGCACAATAGAGAACCAGGCGCTTGCCGCCATCCACCGCCTTGTCATACATGGGACTGTCGGGATCGACCCGGAATTCCAGGAAACCACGGGGCACATGCACTGAGCCGGGGATGCCGCCCGATTGCCCCCGCTCGACCGTCTCGCGTACGTCGATAAAGATCACATCGTCATCGCCGACCAGCGCCAGTCCATCCTCGACTGAAATGACCTCCACTACCGCATTCGCCTCGGCCACCATCTGCTTGAATCCCCGCTGCAACATTGCCTATTCTCTCCCCACCGATACAATTAAAGACACTGCAAGAGACAGTGCCTGCTGTAATAATAGCGTGCCATGCCACCGGGGCAAGGTTCGAGGGATATAGTGTCAGTAGCGAATGATATGTCCGGATTTTGTAGCAGACGATATGTCCGGTCTTTGGAAGCGTTCCA
>JAQBYC010000113.1 GCA_027623205.1 Pseudomonadota bacterium
GGAACGCTTCCAAAGACCGGACATATCGTCTGCTACAAAATCCGGACATATCATTCGCTACTGACAATTCCGTGACGCCATCATTGTCTTGCCGGGTTGGCGCGCTTATAACAACAGGTAACGCTTTTCCGGTGCGCCCGGCGAAGCGACCGCGCCAATAGTCCGGCGCTACTTTTGCCATGGAAGTACAATGCAGGACCACACCACCGCTCGCCAGAATATGGTCAATAACCAGTTACTGACCAACAAGTTGACCGACGACCGCATTGCCCAGGCACTGTTATCCGTACCGCGAGAAAACTTTGTTCCCAAAAGTCTGCGCGGCGTGGCTTATCTGGACGAGGATATACCGCTTGATAACGGTCGCTATCTGATGGAACCCATGATCTTTGCGCGGATGCTGCAATCCGCCGCCGTTGGGGCCGGGGATGTGGTCTTGGATGTTGCCTGCGCCAATGGTTATTCGACGGCGGTGCTGGCGCGCCTGGCCGCCGCGGTCGTGGGCCTGGAAACCGCTGAAGAGACCGTGGCGGGCGCCGAGGCGCAGTTGGCGGCTCTTAATATTGACAATGCGGCTATCGTGGCTGGTGAATTGGCGGATGGTCGCGACGATCAAGGCCCCTATGATGTAATTTTCGTGAACGGTGCGGTAGAGGAAGTGCCCGCAGCCTATATGCGCCAACTGGCGGAAGGCGGCCGATTGGTGGTGGTGGAACGGCAGGGCCAGGTCAGTCGGGCGGTTTTGTATTCAAAGTGGGATGGCTTGGTATCGCGCCGGGAGCTGTTTGATGCCATGATCCCCATATTGCCGGGTTTTCAGATAGCGGAAGCATTTCAATTTTGACAATGCGAAACGCCTCAATTGCCAATTGGTTTCGGTGAAATTTAGGGCGGCCACGGATGCGGCCGAAGTAACTGATGATAAAAAATTCTAAACGGCGCGTACCAGGGTTGCTAAAACGCCGGCCGATTCTGCGGCCTGCGTTGATGGCGGCAATTGGCGTGACGCTGGCCTTGTCGGTCGCGCCCGCCGGGGGCGAAACCTTGTTTGAGGCATTGGAAGGCGCCTATCATGGCAATCCGACCCTGCAGGCGGCCCGTGCCGCGGTGCGCACGACCGACGAAGACGTGCCGCAAGCGCTGGCGGGATGGCGCCCGACGGTCTCTCTCAATGGCTCGGCTGGTTTGCAACAATCCCGCTCCACGCCGACGCGCCAACAGGATCTAACGCCGCGCAGCTATTCCGCCGATGTCAGTCAATCGCTCTATGCCGGCGGCAGGACCGTGGCATCGGTAAAGCGGGCGGAAAGCACTGTTGAGCAGGCCCGGGCGCAATTGGCGGTCGTTGAACAGACCGTATTGCTGGATGGCGTCACCGCGTATATTGATGTTTTACGTGATCAGGCCACGGTGCAGTTGACGACAAATAACGAAGTCGTCCTGAATCGGCAATTGGAAGCAACCCGTGACCGCTTTGAAGTGGGTGAAGTGACCCGCACCGATGTGGCGCAGGCGGAAGCCCGTTTATCGCGCGCCGTCGCCAACAGAGTGTCCGCGCAGGGCGCCTTGGACGCCTCGAGGGCCAGTTATCGTCAGGTCTTCGGTGTCGCGCCCGGTACTTTGCAGCCGGCACCGCAAGCACCGATTAGCCCGGCCACGGAAGCCGAGGCTCTCGCCATCGCCGTTGCGGAAAACCCTGAAATTGCGGCTGCCCTGCATAGAGAATCTGTGGCCCGCCACGCGGTCAGAGTGGCGGAGGGCAGTCTGCTGCCGACTGTCGACCTGGTTGGGCAGCTGCAGCGCACGGATGAGAATACGGCCGAAAATATCTCGAGCCGCGCTGATTCCCTCAACGCCACGGTTTCAATTCCCTTGTATCAGGCTGGCGCAGTTGCCTCGCGGATCCGTCAGGCCAAGGAACTGCTGAACCAGAGGCGTATCGAGGTGGAGCAGAGCCGGCGCGATGTTATCGAAGCCGCCAGTCAGGCCTGGGAACAGTTGACCACGACGCGGTCCCAAATATCGGCCCGCAGCGAGGAAATCCGCGCCAACACGATCGCCTTGGAAGGTGTCCGCCAGGAGGCAGAGGTCGGCTCGCGCACCACGCTGGATGTGCTTGATGCCGAACAGGAATTGCTGATTTCCAGTGTGTCCCTGGTAGTCGCGGAACGGAACGAATATGTGGCGGGGTATAGTTTGTTGGCGGCTATCGGCCGGCTGAATGCAAGCTATATCGGCTTGAATGTACAAATTCACGACCCCACCCAGCATTACAATAAGGTGCGAAACAAGTGGTGGGGCTGGGACATATCAAAGGATTAAGGTTTTTTTCACTATAACACCTTAACTAATGCGTCTAAGTACCGGCAATTGCTGTATTAGCCTTTTTCATTTTCTTCTTTTACAATGAATATGAATCACTTTCCTTCAAGGGCCAGGCCCCATGACTGACGCCACGGAAGACGAAGACAACGAGCGGGAACCGACGATGGAAGAGATTCTGGCGTCCATCCGCCGGATCATCTCTGACGACGAAGAACAGGACGGCGGCAAACCGGAAGAAGACGGCGGCGAACCGGAAGAAGAGGGAGAAGAAGAGGCCCCGGAAGAGCCTGCCGAGGATGACGGAGACGTCCTTGAACTGACCGAGGTGGCGCCGGACATTGACGATGTCCCTGATTTGGAACCTGAACTCGATCCTTCCTTGGAAAGTGCGGTCGAGGAAGAGGTCGATCCGGTTCCCGTCGATGATTTTGACAATATAGCGGTTGCGGCCCCGGCCCCGGCCCCGGCCGCACCAGCCCCGCCACCGGCCCCGTTACCCGCTGCGGACCTGCACACATTGCTTTCCGACCACGCCGCCGATCTCACCACTGAAACCTTTTCCGGATTGACCGGCGCCGTCTCGGCGGCCCGTGGCATGCCCATGGGATATGCCCATCAGACCCTGGAAGAACTGGTCAAGGATCTGTTGCGCCCCATGTTGAAGGAATGGCTGGACGGAAATCTGCCGACGCTGGTAGAACGCCTCGTGGAAAAGGAAATCGTCAAACTGGTGGGGCGTGCTGAAAACGGCTGATTGCGGCGGCTTTCTTCAATTGGTCTGCCTAATGCCGGTCGATAGATAATTTCCGTAAGAATATTTGTGCGCAAGGTGGCGTCGGCGTCCTGGAACGGGCCGATGCGGGGCTTGTTTTAAAAGAGGGTTCGGCAATGCTGGACAAGACCTTCGTTCCCTCGGAAGTCGAGGGGCGATTATATCGCCAATGGGAAGAAACCGGTGCGTTCTCCTGTGGTGCGCCCGCCGGGCGGGACGGCAACGCAATACCGTACGCCATCGTCATTCCGCCGCCCAACGTGACCGGCAGCTTGCACATGGGCCATGCCCTGAACAACACCCTGCAAGATATTATGATCCGTCTGCAACGCATGCGCGGGCGCGATGTGCTGTGGCAACCAGGCATGGATCACGCCGGCATTGCCACCCAAATGGTGGTCGAACGCATGCTGGCCGAAGAAGGACTAACGCGTCAGGATCTGGGCCGGGAGAAGTTCATCGAACGGGTCTGGGCATGGAAGGATCGTTCGGGCGGCACGATCACCGGGCAATTGCGCCGTCTGGGCGCTTCCTGCGACTGGCAACGGGAACGCTTCACCATGGACGAAGGGTTGTCCAGGGCCGTGCGCAAAGTCTTTGTGGACCTCTACAAACAAGGTCTTATCTATAAGGACAAGCGCCTGGTCAATTGGGACCCGAAACTGCAGACCGCGATCTCCGATCTGGAAGTGGAACAAACGGAAGTTGCCGGCCATTTGTGGCATATCAACTATCCGCTGGAAGGCGAGACGGACAAAGTTATTACCGTCGCCACCACCCGCCCCGAAACCATGCTGGGCGATACCGCCATCGCGGTGCATCCCAGCGATGACCGGTACAAGGAACTGGTGGGTAAATATGCCATCCTACCCCTGGTTGGCCGCCGTCTGATCATTGTGGCTGACGAATATGCCGATCCGGAACAGGGGTCCGGCGCGGTGAAGATGACGCCGGCGCACGATTTCAATGATTTCGAGGTTGGCCGCCGGCATGATCTGGAAATGATCAATGTGCTCGATGCGGAAGCCCGCATCAACGACAACGCCCCGGAGGCCTATCGCGGCCTGGACCGTTTCGCGGCCCGGGAAAAAGTGCTGGAAGATCTCGATGCCCTGGGCCTGATCGCCAAAATTGACGAACACACCCACATGGTGCCTTACGGAGACCGGGGCGGCGTGCCCATAGAGCCGTGGCTAACCGAACAATGGTATGCGGACGCCGAAACCCTAGCCAAGCCGGCGATCGCGGCGGTGCGTTCGGGGCGGACAAAATTCGTCCCGAAAATGTGGGAAAAAACCTACTTCGAGTGGATGGAGAACATCCAACCCTGGTGCATCTCGCGGCAATTATGGTGGGGCCATCAGATCCCCGCCTGGTATGGCCCCGATGACGAAATATTCGTCGAGATGACGGACGCGGCGGTGGAAGCCGCCGCCCTGGCTCATTATGGCGAAAAGGTTGCATTGCGCCGGGACGAGGATGTCCTGGATACCTGGTTTTCCTCCGGTCTGTGGCCCCTGACCACCCTGGGCTGGCCCGACAAAACACCGGAACTGGAACGCTATTACCCCACTTCGCTGCTGGTCACTGGCTTTGACATCATCTTTTTCTGGGTCGCGCGGATGATGATGCTGGGACTGCATTTCGCCGATGAAGTACCGTTTGACACGGTTTATATCCATGCCCTGGTCCGCGATGCCAAGGGGCAGAAGATGTCAAAATCCAAGGGCAATATTATCGACCCCCTGGAATTGATCGAGAAATTTGGCGCCGATGCCCTGCGCTTTACCCTGGCCAGCCAGGCGGCTCAGGGCCGCGACGTCAAGCTGTCGGAACAGCGCATCGAGGGCAACCGCAATTTCGCCACCAAGCTTTGGAACGCGGCCCGCTTTTGCGAGATGAACGGCTGCGCGCTACACCCGGGATTTGATCCCGCGGCGGTCACCGGCACGGTCAATCAATGGCTGGTCGGGCAGCTTAAAATGACCCAGGACCGCATCAGCGAGGGCCTCGACAGCTACCGCTTCAACGAAGCGGCGAACGATGCCTATCACTTTGTCTGGGGCACCTTTTGCGACTGGTATGTGGAGTTTTCGAAACCGGTGTTGCAGGGCCCCGACGGCCCCGCCAAGGCAGAGACCCAGGCCACGGCGGCCTGGGCGCTGGATGCTATTTTGCGCTTGCTGCACCCCTTCATGCCATTCGTGACGGAAGAGCTATGGGCCAGAACCGCGGCACGGGATACGATGTTGGTGCGGGCGCCTTGGCCCGGCTATGGCGATGAGTTGATCAATGACGGCGCGGCGGCGGAAATCGACTGGCTGATCCGCCTGATCAGCGAAATCCGTTCGGTCCGGGCGGAAATGAATGTGCCGCCCGGGGCCCATATTGCGTTGTTGTTGAAGGGCGCCAGCGGCGAGACCGTGGCCCGCCTGACGCGCCAGAACGACTTGATCACGGCCCTGGCCCGGATCAGCGAAATCGGCGAACTGGCCGGCGAACTACCCGCCGGCAGCGTGCAAACCGTGGTCGATGAAGCCACCCTGGTCCTGCCCCTGGCCGATGTCATCGATATCGACCAGGAACGCCAGCGCCTGGCCAAGGTCGTGGATAAACTGGACGGCCAGATCGCCGGCATGACAAAAAAGCTGGCCAACAAGGGCTTCACCGATGGAGCGCCGGCGGATGTGGTGGAAATTCAGCGTGAGCGTCTGACGGCGGCGGAGCAAACACGGGCAAAATTGCGGGACGCCCTGTCGCGATTTTAGGCGAGTTGTATGTTGAGCCTACCGATATTGCCGTGAGCTGCCCAGGCGTGCAAATTGCAATGTTTGCCCCTTGTTCTGCGTTGCGACAACATTCCAATCGTTCCGCATTGCCGCAGGTGATGTCGGTAAGGCGGCCGAATTATGCGGCGCCCAATTGTCATCCGGAATATGAATGTCCCCTCATTACAAGAGGCGAACTCCCGATGTCGCAACGGAAGTCTCCACGAGATAAATTTCGTCTTGAAGATCGCCTCGCTCGTCCAACTGTTCGACAAGTCCTTTGCCGATAAGTACATGATTGGATAAATTGATATCGCCGTCCTCAAGGATCAGGATGGTTTGCGCGTCTTGCTTCTTGCCGTCTCATGTCCACGCCCGTCAGGGAGCGTTAAGTTCAAAATCCCTGAAAAACCATATAAAGGTCATTTGTGATATCGGCACTGGCGGTGGTCATATCCAGAATCGTGAAAGTCAGGCGCCCCGCACCCGTTCCCGGTAAAAGGCATAAAGGCCGCTGGCGGCGATGATGCCGGCGCCCATGATGGTCCAGATATCGGGCAGGTCGTCGAAAACGATATAACCGACCAAAGTGGCCCAAAGCAGCACGATGTAGTGGAAAGGCTGCAGCGTTGAGGCTGGCGCTTGCTGGAAGGCTTTGATCAGAACGTAATGACCCAGGCTGCCGACCAGGCCCAAGGAGAGCAGCAGCAGCCAGCCAGTGGCGTCCGGCTGTCGCCAGAAAAACGGCGCCAGCGCCGTCATCAGTACGGCCCCGATCACCGCCATATAAAGCAGCGAGGTGGCCGCGCTGTCGTCCGAGACCTTGCGCATCAGGATTTGATAGACCGCCCACAACGCCGCGCCCGCCAACGGGATCAGGGCGGCCGGATTGAAAACACCGATGCCGGGCCGGACGATAACCAGCAAGCCGACAAAACCTATGGCGATGGCGCTCCACCGGCGCCGGCCAACTTTTTCACCCAAAAACGGAACCGCCAGCGCGGTCACCAGCAGGGGCGCGATGCCGGAAATGGCGTGCGTGTCCGCCAGGGGCAGGTAGCGGAAGGCGATGATAAAAACCCCAACTTCAACGACGATGATCAGGCTGCGGGCTATTTGCAGATAGGGGTGATGGGAGCGAAAGGCTGCGCGGAGGCTTTTCGGCTGGGCGATGGCCAGGGCAAACAGGCAGAAAATCAAGAAACGCACGGACAGGATTTGCGGCACCGCGTAATCCACCGCGAGGCTCTTGGTAATGCCATCCATGCCGGCCAGCAGAAACATGGCCACATTCATCAGGATGATGCCCTTGAGAGGGTTGTTCTGCACTATGGCGTCCTGTTCGATTTATCGGCACAATGGGATCAACCTAGAGCAATATTCGATCATCAGGTATCGCAAGGCGATCCATGCGATCAATTCAATGGCTCTAGTTCTTGAGATTTGAGCTTATCGTAAAGCGATATGCTCGGGGAGGATATCGATGAGCAAATTGAATCTGGCGGCCGAATTGGGCGCGTTATTGAAAGAACGCGGCGAAACCGTCGCTGTTTCTGAATCGTCCGCCGGGGGACTTGTCTCGGCCAACCTTTTGAGTGTTCCCGGCGCCTCGAAATATTTTTTGGGCGGCGGTGTCATTTACACCCATCCCGCCCGGGAACGATTGCTGGGTGTCCCGCGCGAGGCCATGAAAGGCATCCGTTCGTCCTCGGAGCCTTATGCCCTGTTATGTGCGCGCACCATTCGGGAAAAATTGGATGCGACCTGGGGATTGGCGGAGACCGGCGCGTCAGGGCCCACGGGAAACAGCTATGGCGACGCTGCCGGCCACACTTGTCTGGCGGTGACCGGACCCGTGGAACGCGTCATTACCCTGGAAACGGGAGACAATGACCGTGAAGCCAATATGTGGATCTTCGCCAGGGCGGCTTTGAATTTGTTGCGTGAATGCATCGAAGAAAAGGGCTGAGTAATGGATTTCAATGTTCCCAAGGAGATACAGGATAAACTTGCTGAGTTAGATGAGTTCATAGAGCAGGAAATCAAGCCTCTTGAGAATGAAAACCTGCAGTATTTCGACCATCGCCGGGAAAATGCCCGCACAGATTGGGACAATGACGGCCAGCCCACCAAGGAATGGGAAGCATTGTTGCGCGAGATGAAGGACCGCGCTGATGCGGCGGGCCATCTGCGCTTTGCCCTGCCCAGGGAAATTGGCGGTCAGGGCGGCTCCAACCTGGCGATGGCCATGATCCGGGAACATCTGGCGCACAAGGGCCTGGGACTGCACAACGATTTGCAGAACGAATCTTCAATTGTCGGCAATTTCCCCCTGGTTCACATGATGTGGAAATTCGGCACGGCTGCCCAGAAGAAGGAATTTCTGCCGGCCTTGATCACCGGCGGCCGACGTGTCGGCTTTGGACTGACGGAAGCCAATCATGGCTCGGACGCCACCTATATGGAAACCGCTGCCGTCAGGGATGGCAATTCCTGGGTGATCAACGGCAATAAACGCTTCAATTCCGGCATCCACGAGGCCACCCACGACCTGATTTTCGCCCGCACATCAGGCAAGCCGGGCGAGGGCCTCGGCATCACCGCCTTTCTGGTGCCAGTCACCGCGCCGGGCTTTGAAGTGGTGAAGATGGATTGGACCTTCAACATGCCGACGGACCACGGCGTCGTATCGATCAAGGATGTGCATATGCCCATCGATACGGAATCCTATCTGGGAGACGAGGGCGACGGCTTGGTCGTGGCGCAGACTTTCCTGCACGAAAACCGCATCCGGCAGGCGGCCTCGTCCCTGGGCGCGGCGCAATTCTGCATCGACGAGGCGGTGAATTACGCCAAACAGCGCAAAACCTGGGGCAAGCCCCTGGCCACCAATCAGGCCATTCAGTTTCCCCTGGCGGAACTGCATACCGAGGCCGAAATGGTGCGCAACCTGGTTTACAAGACCGCCTGGAACCTGGATCAGCAGAACCATATGGCGGTGACCGATCAGGTCTCCATGGCCAACTATCGGGCCAACCGGCTGGTCTGGCAGGCGTCGGATCAGGCCATGCAGGTTTTTGGCGGCGAGGGTTATACCCGAAACCAGCCTTTTGAGCATATCTATCGCCATCATCGCCGCTATCGCATCACGGAAGGGGCCGAGGAGATCCAGATCAGAAAGATCGCCGGCTATCTGTTCGGCTTTCTCGGCAAGAACAGATAGGGCGGCGGAACCGAAGTTATGGCCAGCATGACGCCCCGGTCAGCGGGGCTCATAAACCCAGCTGCGTGGTCGAGACCGTCGGCCCAGGCGTAACCGAAGCCCGCCGTCCGGCGGTACAGGCCTATCAACTGTTCGATGGCCAGACCATGGGCAAGGGTGTGTTTCTGTTCCAGCCGCGATTTTCGTACGGTCTGTAACAGCGTCGCGGTCCGACAGGTTTCGAGAAAACATATCAAAGGGAGAGCGCTCATGAGCCGGATTGCCCATGCGGGATTTTTACACGAGACCAATACATTTGCGCCGCGAAAGGCGACCTGGGATGATTTTACCCGGGCCGAAAGTTTTCCTGGCCTCACCCTTGGGGTGGACATTCTAACGGTCATGCCGGGCAAGAATATTTCGACCGCCGGCTTTATCGACGAAGCCCAGGCCATGGGTCACGAACTAGCGCCCATTGCCTGGTGCACGGCCATTCCGTCCGCCCATGTCACGGAACATGCGTTTGAGACCTTCGCCGATATGTTGCTAACGGGTCTGGCGGATGCCATGCCGTTCGATGCGGTCTATCTTGACCTGCACGGGGCCATGGTCTGCGAACATCTTGAGGACGGCGAAGGCGAATTGCTGATCCGCGTGCGCAATCAGTTAGGCCCGGAAATTCCATTGGTGGTCAGCCTGGATCTGCACAGCAACACCACCCAGGCGATGGCTGACAATTGCGATGGCTTGATCGCCTATCGCACCTATCCCCACGTGGATATGGCCGATACGGGCCGCCGGGCCGCGCAATATCTTGACACCCTGCTGGCCAATCCGGGCCGTCTGCCGGCCAAGGCCCATCGCGCGTTGCCGTTTCTGATGCCATTGACCGGGCAATGCACCATGGTTGAACCGGCCTTGGGCACCTATGCCATGTTGGCGGCGTTGGAGGCCGAACCCGGGGTGCGCTCGATTTCCTTCACGCCGGGATTCCCACCGGCCGATATCTGGGATTGCGGGCCCGTGGTGGTCGCCTATGGCGACGATCAGGATGCCGCCGACCGGGCCGCCGATGCGCTTTACGATGCCATTTTGGCCCAGGAGGCGGCCTTTCAGGTCCAACGCCTGAAGCCGGGCGAGGCGGTTGCCCAGGCAATCGCCTCCAATTCCCACAAGCCCTATGTTCTGGCTGATGTGCAGGACAATTGCGGCGCCGGCGCCACTTCGGATACCACCGGTCTGCTGCGCGCCTTGGTGGAGCAGGGGGCGGACGGCGCGGTGCTGGGTATCCTGGTCGATGGCGAGGTGGCCGCCCAGGCCCATGCCGCCGGGCAGGGGGCCGAAATCGATGTGACCCTGGGTGGAAAAGCGTTTACGGCCGGCGACCCGCCTTTCAAGGGTCGCTTTCAGGTGACCGCCCTGGGCACCGGGCAATTTACCTGTAGCGGACCGTTTTATGCCGGTATCACGCCCAATCTGGGGCCCATGGCCCTGTTGCGAATTGGCGGCGTGTCCGTGGTGGTCGCGACGAACCGCATGCAAGCCGCCGACAAGGAAATCTTCCGTCATCTGGGTTGCGAGCCCGCGCAACAGAAAATACTGGGCCTGAAAAGCAGCGTCCACTTCCGGGCCGATTTTACCGATATAGCCGAACGAATATTGGTCGTCGAAGCACCTGGCGCCAGCATTGATCGCCCCGAAAGCCTGCCCTACAAAAACCTGCGGCCCGGTGTGCGCCTCTGCCCGGGCGGACCGGAATACACCGCGCCGTAGTCTGGCCGGCGGCATGACAAGGATAGCGAAATGAAGATATCGATTTCTATTGGCGCCTATGACCGGGTCGACGTCCTGGGTATGGTGGAACTCATTCAACAGGCCGAGAAACTGGGCGTGCATTATGCCTGGTCGGCCGAGGCCTGGGGTGGGGATGCGGTGACCTCGCTGGCCTATCTCGGCGCCTTGACCGACAAGATCAAACTGGGCACCGGCATCATGCAGATCAGCGCCAGAACCCCCTCGATGACGGCGATGACCGCCCTGTCCCTGGACAATCTGACCAATGGACGCTTCATCCTGGGTTTGGGCGTCAGTGGACCGCAGGTGGTGGAAGGCTTGCATGGCGTGGCCTATCAGGCGCCATTGACCCGCCTGAAGGAAACCGTGGATATCGTGCGCTTGGCGTTTCGCGGCGAAAAGCTGCAATACGACGGCCGTTGCCACAAGCTGCCCCGGCCGGGCGGCGAAGGCAAGGCGTTGCGCCTGGATCATCCCGCCCGCGAGATTCCGATATACCTCGCCACCCTGGGTCCGAAATCCCTGGAATACACCGGCGCCGTGGCCGATGGCTGGCTGGGCACTTCGTTCTCGCCGGATCATGCGGGCGCCCATTTGGATTTTTTGCGCAAAGGCGCGGAGGCCGCGGGGCGCAGTCTGGCCGATCTCGACCTGCACGCCTCGTGCAATGTCGCCATTGGCGAGGATGTCGAGGCCTTGATCGATGCCCGCCGTCCGGGCGTGGCCTTTTCCATGGGCGCCATGGGCTCGGCCACCACGAATTTTTATAACGATGCCTTCAAACGGTCCGGTTTTACCGATGATGCCCTGGCCATTCAGCGTCTGTGGCTGGACGGCAAACGCCAGGAGGCGGCTGCCAGGGTGCCGGACGAGATGATCACCCAGTTCGGCGCCATCGGCACCACCGAGATGGTTCGCCAGCGTCTGCAAACCTACCGTGACGCGGGCATCAACGCCCTGACCCTGCGCCTGGACAACAAACAGGGTATTGCAGCGCGTGTCGCCCATTTGGAGCAGGTCATGGATCTGGCGCGCGGTTTATGAGTTTGTCTCTACGCGGCAGCTTGATACAGTGCAGACCCAGCCTTGATGGAGAGCGTCATGAATAAGCCTGTTACCACCGCCAATGTGCAGCCGAACGATCTGTCGCAATTCTGGATGCCCTTTACCTCGAACCGCGAGTTCAAGGCAGCGCCGCGGCTGTTGGTATCGGCCAAGGGTATGTACTACAAAAGCCACGATGGCCGCGACATACTGGATGGTTCCGCCGGCCTATGGTGCGTCAACATCGGCCATGGACACCCGAAGGTGGTGGAGGCCATCAAGGCCCAGGCCGATACCCTGGAATTCACCCCGTCGTTCCAATTCAGCCAGCCCCTTTCCTTCGAACTGGCCCGGAAATTAGCCGGCATGACGCCGGAGGGCATGGACCGCATTTTCTACACCAATTCGGGCTCTGAAGCCGTGGACACGGCGCTGAAGATCGCCCTGGCATATCACCGTATTCGCGGCGAGGCCACGCGTACCCGTCTGATCGGACGGGCGCGGGGCTACCACGGCGTTGGCTTTGGCGGCATTTCGGTGGGCGGTATTCCCTCTAACCGGAAATTCTATGGCCCGCTGATAAATGGCGTCGACCATCTGCCCCATACCCATAATCTGGAAAAACAGGCCTTCACCAAAGGTCAGCCGGAATGGGGCGCGCACCTGGCCGATGAGCTGGAAAATCTGGTTGCCCTGCACGATCCTTCCACCATTGCCGCCGTGATCGTGGAACCCATGGCCGGATCAACCGGCGTGCTGGTGCCGCCAAAGGGTTATTTGGAGCGTTTGCGCGAAATTACGAAAAAATACGGCATTCTCCTGATTTTTGATGAGGTAATCACCGGGTTTGGCCGCTTGGGCAGTTCCTTCGCCGCGGAATATTTTGGCGTCACGCCCGACCTGTTCACCATGGCCAAGGGCCTGACCTCGGGCTATGTACCCATGGGCGCCGTGGCTGTGGACAACGGTATCTATCAGGCCTTTATGGACGAAAGCCCAGACGGGATCGAACTGTTCCATGGTTATACCTATTCCGCCCATCCCCTGGCCTGTGCCGCGGCAATGGCGACCCTGGAGGTCTACCAGGAAGAAGACTTGTTCCAGCGCGCCGCGGATATCAGCCCTTATTGGGAGGAGGCGGTACATGCCATGAAAGGCCTGCCAAACGTGATCGATATTCGAAATATTGGTCTGGTGGCCGGTATCGAGTTGGCGCCCCGTGAAGGCGCTGCGGGCAAGCGGGGCATGGAGGCCTGCGTCAAGGCCTATGAAGCCGGTCTGATGGTGCGGGTCACGGCGGACATCATAGCGCTGTCGCCGCCCTTGATCGTAGATAAAGGCGATATTGATAAAATGGTGGAAATCACTTCGAACGTCATAAGGGCGCTCGACTAACGGAAAGGGTGGGGCGATGCTGATCGGTGTTCCAAAAGAGATAAAAAACCACGAATACCGCGTTGGCCTTACGCCGACCAGCGTACGGGAAGCGGTGCACCATGGCCATGACGCCATTGTTGAAAGTGGCGCCGGTGCGGCCATTGGTTTGCGGGACGAGGACTATAGCGCCGCCGGAGCCATGGTGGTCTTGGAAGCGGAAGAGGTCTTTGCCCGTGCCGATATGATCGTCAAGGTGAAGGAGCCGCAGCCGGGTGAAATCGCCATGCTGCGCGAGGGCCAGATCCTGTTCACCTATCTTCACCTGGCACCGGATCCCGCGCAGACCAAGGGCTTGCTGGCATCCGGCGTGACGGCCATTGCGTATGAAACGGTGACGGACGGGTTCGGCGGCCTGCCGCTGTTGGCGCCCATGAGCGAGGTTGCGGGACGGATGTCGATCCAGGCCGGAGCGCACTGCCTGGAAATGAACCAGGGCGGGCGCGGCGCGTTGTTGGGCGGTGTGGCCGGCGTGCCGGCGGCGGATGTGCTGATATTGGGCGGCGGCGTGGTCGGCGCCAACGCCGCGCGCATTGCCATTGGCTGCGAGGCGCGTGTGACGGTAATCGACTTGAATTTGCGCCGGCTCAAGGAATTGGATGACCAATTCTCGTCATCCTTGAACACGATCTATTCTACCGTTGATGCCATCGAGCAGCATGTCGTCAATTCTGACCTGGTGATCGGGGCGGTCCTGGTGCCGGGCGCCGCCGCGCCGCGCCTGGTGAGCGAGGATATGGTCAGGGGCATGCGACGGGGAGCGGTGATCGTCGATGTGGCGATCGACCAGGGTGGTTGCATCGAAACCGCGCACGCGACGACCCATGACAATCCCACCTATCGCGTCCATGATGTGGTGCATTACTGCGTGGCCAATATGCCCGGTGCCGTGGCACGCACATCGACCTTCGCGCTCAACAATGCCACGCTGCCCTGCATGCTGGCCCTGGCGGATAAAGGCTTTGTCCAGGCCATGCGTGATGACCCAAATTTAAAGGCTGGCTTGAATGTCTGTGGCGGCAAGGTAACTTACGAAGCGGTGGCGCGGGATTTGAATTTGCCCTACCGCCCCGCCGATGAAGCTTTGGCGGCGGCGTCGTAACGAAGGGACTCATCTGCATGGATATTGGCCTTGGCGTGCCGTCGGGCGGGGAAAGTTGGAAAATTGTCGAACGGGCCGAGGAACTGGGTTTTACCCATGCCTGGTTCTATGACACCCAGCAATTGTGCGGCGACGTCTTCGTGGCGATGGCCGCGGCCGCCATGCGGACCAAGAAAATTCGCTTGGCGACGGGTGTCCTGATCCCCTCCAACCGCATCGCGCCGGTGACCGCCAATGCGTTCGCCACCCTGAATGCCATGGCGCCCGGCCGGATCGACTTTGGCGTTGGCACCGGTTTTACCGGCCGGCGCACCTTGGGTTACGGCGCCATGAAAATGGATGACATGGAGGACTATATCCAAGCCGTCTACGGCCTGCTGTCGGGCGAGATCGTCGCAGTCCCGTTCGAGGGCAAGCGGCCAAAAGCGAGCTTTTTAAATCCTGACCTGGGTCTGATCAATCTGGCCGATCCGGTGCCCCTGCATATCTCGGCCTTTGGCCAGCGCAGCCGCGCGCTGACCGCGAAGTTGCGGGCGGCCTGGATCGATATCGTATTCACCGAGCATACGGGCCTGCGGGATTTGCAGCGAATGCAGGCGTCCTGGGACGAGGCGGGCAATGCACCGGAAGACCTTTACGCCACCATGCTGACCCTGGGTTGCGTCCTGGCTGATGGCGAGCCCTATGACAGTCCGCGCGCCGTGGCCCATGCCGGTCCGGGCGCGGCAATCTTCATGCATGCGATTGTTGAGGCAGAAGCGAAAACCGGCAAAAAGATCGATCTGCCTGACTGGCAGCGGGCGTTGGTGGATCGCTATCATCAGCTCTATCAGTCCTATGAGCCCAGCGATGCCCGTTATCTGTCCCTGCACCGGGGCCACATGATGTTTGTGCGTGATGATGAAGCCTCCCTGGTAACAGGCGATCTGATCCGAGAGAAGACATTCACCGGCACCCGCGATGAATTGGTGGCCCGGTTGACCAACCTGAAGAAGGCGGGATATCGCCAGATCGCCGTGCAATACAATCCTGGCCAGGAAGGCATGATCGAAGACTGGGCGCCAATCTTGAAAGCAGTGCAGGCGGCTTAGTTTCGCGATGGAACGGCGTCAAATTGTTTTCGAAGCCAATGGCGAGAAGCTGGCAGGCTGGCTTTATGGGCCGGTTGGGGCTGATGCCGCAGCTTATCCATTGATCGTCATGAGCCACGGTTTTCCTGCTCTCATGGCCATGGGACTTGACGATTATGCCGCCACCTTTGCCGCCGCCGGCTTTGCCGTGATGGTCTATGACCACCGCAACTACGGCGCCTCGTCAGGTTGGCCGCGCCACGAAACAGACCCCTGGCAGCTGGTTGAAGATATGCGGGCTGCGATTTCCCATGGCCGCAATTTGGCGTTCGTCGATCAGGAGCGGATCGGGCTGTGAGGCACATCCTATTCAGGCGGTCATGCGTTGACCGTTGCGGCCCTGGCGGCGCGTGAAATGCGTCGTTTCCCAGGTGCCCCTGGTCTCGGGCCAGCGCACCTTCGAGGCTTGGGTACCAGAGGCCAAACGGCCACGTTTTATGGAACGGCCTGGACGCTGACCGCGATGGCCGGCGCGGGGCGAACCGCCCGGCGTGACGCCGTCCGCTATTCCCGGTTCGGAAACTGCCGAGTGGGCCGCCGCCGTGGACAAGGAGGGTGCCTATGGTAATGAAATTCCTGATAGTCCCGATAGTCCCCTTGCTCTTCCGCCTCAACCATGAACTGGCGGTTGAAGACCGGCAGGAAGGTCTCGGCAATAAACCGATTGGCCGCCGCCAGGTCCGCCCGATCCCGGGCCAGGCGCAGCTCTTGCGGCAGGCGCTGCTGCAAGGTGCCGAACAGCCGCTCGATGCGGCCCCGGG
>JAQBYC010000114.1 GCA_027623205.1 Pseudomonadota bacterium
AGCGGATATTACTCACTGCCCCCGCGATTCAATATCTAGTGGGTGTGGGTGAAAGGCGGATAGGCAAGCTTTGTTGATCCATCAATTGTCGCTCAACGGTTCGATTTCAAGGCGCAGCGCGTGGTCATTTCTTGCGCTCGCCGGCGTTTTACTGCTCGGTATGCGGGTCGCCACACCGATTTTCATGTTACTCAATTACTTCCTTCTCTATACTTTGTTGACCAAGAAGCTCGGCGCCGGAACCAAGATCTTGCTCTGGTTTGCCATGATCGGCAGTATCGTTACGGTATTAGTCTGGCACGAAGCCATGCAGGAAGAGGCGCGCGGCAGCGCGGCGGAATTTGAAGACGGATCGGCTGAAAATATGGGCAGCGGTCGTGTCGGCACATGGTTGGGACGAATTGAAATGTTGTCCCGGAGCAGCGTTCCGACGTTGCTGTTTGGTAGAGGTCCCGGATCAGACCGCTTCGTCAGCGAAATTTGGTGGTGGGAAAAGAAGGATTCTCATCATGATCTTCTCACGACGGTCATCGAATCCGGTTTTATAGGCCTGATGGCGGTATTCCTGTTCTTGTTTCTATTGTTCCGCCGGCTGGGCCGCGAAGGCGTCCCGTTGGTATGGTTTCTGCTTTCCGGTTCCCTCGTCTCCAATGCGCTTTTCCAGCGGCCGATCATCGCCACCATATTCTGGATTGCCGTCGCACTGGCGGTACTGCGAGTGGATGCGATATTGCGCAGCCGTTGGCGGCGGAACCAGCTTCGGCGTAGAAACCTGCAGCAACGAGCAGGGGCGGCGTCGAGCCGGCAACGGCACCGCGCCGCTGCGATGGGACCGAACACGCCCTGATGCAAGGATTTCTATTTAGCGCGGGATGGATCGTGGGCCTTCGTCTCGCGAACGTGCCGTTGCAATTCGCACTCTTCACTTTGATCGCCTGGCATTATTCCCTCGCTGACGTCGGCATTTACGCTTTGTTCAATGCAGCCTGGTTTTTTTCCCGGCAACTTGGCCCCATGGGTCTGGAACAAAGTTCCCTGCGCTTTATCCCAGCCCTTGTGGCCGAAGGCCGCGGCGCCCAGGCGCGCAGCTTGGAGCATCGCGCCCGTCAACTGGTCTTTCTGACTATCGGCAGCCTTTCCCTGATGGCCGGATTGATCATCTATCTATTGGATATCGCCGATTTATCCGGCCTCACCGGCTGGCAGTTCGCGGCCGGCCTGGCCGCGCTACCCGGCTACGCGCTGGTCGCCCTGATGGCCGGGCAGTTTCGGGCTCGCGGCAAAATTCGGGCCGGGCAATGGCCTGACTCGATCCTTGTCCCCATTGTCGCCATGGTAATAATTCAGGCAGCCCTTAGTACAGGGCAGACATCGCTGTTCTGGCTGCTGGGCGCCCACGCTGTGGCCATCTGGTGCGCCGTTGGTTTCTATTGGCTGCTATCCATTGGTCACCTGTCAGGATGTCAGGCACCCCTGACTGCCGCCGACGTGCGAGAAATCCGCGCCGCATCTCTTACGATCGCGCTTGGTAGCGGCATCAATGTTTTGTCCAGCCGCCTGCCGTTGATTTTCGTATCAGCCATCATCGGCACGCCCGCGGCCGCATTGTACGAGGCTGCTCAACGTATCGGAGCCCTTGGAACCTTGGGTACTTGGGCAGCGGGCGCGGCGGTATCACCGATGCTGTCCGATGCCCATGCGCGAAAACAGCAAGACCGGCTACAGGATCTATTAATTGCGGCCTCGTGGACAGCTTTGCTGCCAGCCCTGATCATATTACTGGGCCTACTCCCCTGGGGCGGCATTGTCCTGGGCTTGTTCGGTCCGCAATACGCCGCGGCCCATTCGGCGTTGCTGGCATTGGCGGCAATGGCCGCGATCAATGCCTCGGCCAGCTTGACCAGCAATGCCTTCAATATGACCGGACATGAAAAGATCGTGCTGCAATTCAATTTCGCGCAACTGGTGATAATTTTTGTCCTGGCGCCTCTACTGATCCATTTTTTAGGCATCACCGGCGCCGCACTGGCAATAATGATCGGCGTTGTCGTGCGCGATATCGGCATGGGCTTTCTGCTACCGGCAAAATTGGGCCTGTCGCCCGGCGTCTGGTCCCTGCTGGGCGTCCGGCGCGCCTTCCGCTTTGCCAAGGCAAAGATAGCTGCTTCATGAATGCCTCACCGTCGCCACCCTGGAAATTCTGTGCCATTTGGTGTAGGCGGTAACCCATGGGGAAGGCAGATCGAAACGTCATGAGTGATAGTGCGGCAATGCTGCGGCTTTTGGATGCGATCCATCGTGGGCGGATCGCCTGCCTGGGCGATCTGATGCTGGACCGTTATGTCTACGGCAGCGTGGACCGCATCTCGGCCGAGGCGCCGATCCCCATTATCAAGGCCGAACGGGATGACGCCATGCTGGGTGGTGTCGGTAATGTGGTGCGCAATGTGGCGGCTGCCGGTGGCCAGGCGCATCTGCTGGCCCTGCGCGGCGATGACGACGCGGGAATGGAGATTGCGGAACAGGTTGCAAACATGCCCGGGGTCAAGGCGGATCTGGTGATAGACGCCGGCCGGCCGACGACGGTGAAGACCCGCTTTGTTGCGGCAGGACAGCAGTTGTTGCGGGCCGACCGGGAAAGCACCGAACCAATTTCCAGCGGGAACGGCGAGGCATTGCTGGCGCGGCTGGACCAAGCCCTGGCGGAGGCGGATGTGCTGGTGCTTTCCGATTATGGCAAAGGCGTGTTGAGCGATGCGGTCCTGGCTGCCGCTATCAAACGCGCCCGCGCCGCCAACGTTCCCATCATTGCCGATCCCAAGCGCACCGACCTGGCTGCTTACGCCGGGGTCGATTTTCTAAAGCCAAACCGGTCCGAATTGGCCAGCGCGACTGGGATGCCTTGCGACAGCGACGACCAGGTCACCCATGCCGCCCGCGCGGTGATGGGCCAGTATGATATTGGCGCCATGCTGGTCAGCCGCTCGGAACAGGGTATGAGCCTGATCCCCCGAAACGGCGCGGCTATCCATCTGCCCGTGCGTGCCACCGAAGTCTTTGATGTGTCAGGCGCCGGCGATACGGTGGTGGCTATCTTCGCCATGGCCCTGGCCACCGGCGCGGAACCTGGTCTGGCTGCGGGCCTGGCCAATCTGGCGGCGGCAATTGTTGTCGGCAAAGTGGGTACGGCGGCAGTTAGCCGGGATGAACTGGCACACGGTATTCTTGCTGCTGATCTGACCCGGTCCGAAGACAAAGTGGTTTCGGCGGCAATCGTGGAGGCCGATGTGGAACGCTGGCGGGCCCGCGGCCTGCGCGTCGGTTTCACCAATGGCTGTTTCGATCTGTTGCACCCCGGCCATATCTCGCTTTTGAATGAAGCCAAGGCCAACTGCGACCGCCTGATCGTCGCGATCAATGACGACGCATCGGTGCAACGTCTGGACAAGGGCGAAGGCCGGCCGGTACAGGGGGAAGCCGCCCGTGCCCTGGTTTTGGCGTCACTGACCATGGTTGACCGGGTTCTGATCTTCGCCGACGACACACCCATCCCCCTATTGCAGTTGCTGCGTCCGGATATGCTGATCAAGGGCGGTGACTATGACGTCAATGGAGTGGTCGGCGGTGACATCGTGCGAGGCTATGGCGGCGAGGTAAAGCTCGCCAGTTTTCTGGCAGGACATAGCTCCACCGCCGTGATTTCGCGCATGGATGCCGCCACGGCCTCCAAAGCCGGTTCGAGTCGCGGGAATTAGCCGTGGGGGCCGTGGGCGTTCAAGCTGACGTTGTAATTTTTGGCGGCGGCATTGCGGGTCTATGGCTATTGGATCGCCTGCAACAGGCGGGTTACAGCGCCGTTGTCTTGAACAAGGGCGCCCTGGGCCAGGGCCAGAGCATCGCCGCCCAGGGCATCATTCATGGCGGTACGAAATATACTTTTGGCCTGGGCCTGGAATCCGCCGTCCCTGACCTGGCCGCCATGCCCGAACGCTGGCGGGCCAGCCTGGCCGGGCAACAGGGGCCGGATTTGCGCACCGCGCCGCCATTGGCCGACAGCATGCAAATGTGGCTGCCACCGCAGCTGGGTGGCCGCGCATTGGCCGCTTTTTCAAAGCAAATGATGCGCGGCCGGATGCGTGAACGCGACCCCGGCGAGCGCTCCGCCCTCCTGCCAAAGGGCCGGGGCGGCAGTCTGTTTGATCTGGACGAGACCGTGGTCGACGTGCCAAAGGTACTGATGGCCCTGCAAAATCTGCATGGCGCGCAGGTCCGAGAACTTCCGGTAAGGGCTGAAATTCGCCTTGCCGAACATGCCAACGGCGTGGTGGTTGGCGCCGGCCAGATCAAAATTCGGGCGCAGCGGGTGGTCCTGACGGCGGGTGCCGGCAATGAAGATCTATTGGCGCACGCCGGCCTGACCCGGTTCCCCTGCCAACGCCGGCCTTTGCATCAAATCATCATTCGGGGCATGAAGCAGCCCCTATACCTGCATTGCGTTGGTAAAAGCAGCAAACCCCTGGCCACCATCACCTCTCATCCCGACGGCGCGGATAACTACTATTGGTATGTCGGCGGCCTGTTGGCGGAACAGGGCGTAACACAGGCGCCGGAAAAGCTGATCGATACGGCGAAGGCTGAACTGGCACGGCTATTGCCGGGCGCTGATTTCACCCAGGCAGCCTGGGCTACCCATCGTGTTGACCGGGCGGAGCCGGCCCATCGCCGCGGGCTGCGGCCCAATTCCGCCTCGACCGCGGCCAAAGGTGCGGTGATTGTCGGCTGGCCGACAAAATTGGCCTTGGCGCCGGTCCTGGCCGACAGGATTATGGCGCTTCTGCGCAAAGACTCGATCCGGCCCGGACCCAGCCACAAGGAGGGCCTCGCAACCTTGCCGACACCCACCATTGCCCGGCCGCCATGGGAAATGGTGCAGCAATGGAATTAAGGCAGCTTGGAACCAGGGGCCCATGGGTCAGCCCCATCGGTCTGGGCAGCACCAAATTTGGCCGCCTTGAAGGTGTGAAATACCCCCAGGCTTTCACCTTGCCCAGCGATGGGCAGTTAACCGATTTGCTAGCCCTGGCCAAGGAATGGGGCATCAACCTGGTCGATACGGCGCCCGCCTACGGGAACAGCGAGGCGCGTATCGGTGCCTTGATCGGGAGAGACGATCATTGGCGGATGGCGACCAAGGTGGGCGAGACCTTCGTTGACGGCCGCTCCCACTTCGATTTTTCGCCCGCCGCCATTCGCGCCAGCGTAGAACACAGCCGGCGGCTTTTGCGTCGGGACGTCCTGGACATCGTGCTGCTGCATATGCCGGACGACGATGTTGCCATCATGCAGGATGGCGCCGCCATCACAATGTTGTTGGAACTGCGCGAGCAGGGCCTGATCACCGCCGTCGGCGCATCAACCAAAAACCTTGCGGCGGGGCTGATGGCCGTGGAACATTGCGATCTGGTGATGATTACCCTGAACCCGTCGGATCAAAGCCAGCGGCCGGTACTGGCAGCCGCACGCAACGCCGGCAAGGGGATATTAATCAAGAAGCCGTTGGATAGTGGCTATCACAGCGACGTTGATGTGGCGCTGGCAAGCCTGGTGCGCGAACCGGGTGTGGGCAGCGTGGTTGTGGGCACAATTGATCCCGTTCACCTGGCCGGCAATTGCGCCGCTGTGCAGCGGGCATTGGCGGACGGGTGACCTACCGATCGAAAGCGAACAGAGGTCAAGGTGTAGATACAATGGCGCGGCGACGGGGCAATGGCGGCGATAGTGGCGAAAACCTGCAAAAGCTGGACGGCTTTGCCTGGCTGGCCGATCGCCTGGCGGCCATGGGCCCGGCGGAAATCGCTTTCCGCTTCGGGGAGCAGGTCAAACGCGCCGTCTCGCGCCACTATCAACCTGACTTCGCCCACTTGGTAAGCGGTCCCCTGGATCCTCTCCCCGTCCTACCCGGACTGGCCGAGGGCCTGGGCATTTTGACGGATGCCGGGCAACTGCGCCGCAACTGGCTGCACCTGGCGGAACAGATGCGCAAGGGGCGATTCCAGGCCCTGGGCGTTACCTGGCCGGAACGCCCGGAATTGCCCGATTGGCACCTGGATCCAGTCTCCGGGACCGCGTGGCCAAGCCAGCCGTATTGTTTCGATGTGCCCTATCGCCATGCTCCGGACCGGGGCGATGTGAAGCTTGTCCTTGAATTGAACCGTCTGCAGTATTTGCAGCCCCTAGCGGCCGCCGCGGTGATCGAGGACGATACCGCCTTGGCGGCCCTGGTGGTCCGCCATATGGAATCCTGGATCGCCGCCAACCCCACCTTTCGCGGCGTGAACTGGATCTCAGGAATCGAATTGGCCCTGCGCGTAGTCAGTCTGTTGGTGGTCACCACCTTGATCGGCGGGCAAGCCTATTCACCGGAGTTCAGGCAACGGCTGCACCATTGCCTGGCCGCGCACGGCTATTGGCTGGCGCGTTTTCCATCGCGCTTTTCCTCCGCCAATAATCATCGGATCGCGGAGGCTGGCGCCCTGTATCTACTGGGCCGTCTGGTGCCTACATTGCGCGGTGCCGGCCAATGGGCTTTGAGCAGCAAACGCATCCTGGAAGAAGAGCTGGCCTTGCAATTTCATGACGACGGCGTCGGAGCGGAGCAATCACCCACCTATGCGGCGTTTTCCCTGGAATGGATGCTGCTATGCGCCACCATTGGCGGTCGCAATGGCGATCCCTGGTCCGATGCCGCCTAGCACCAACTAGCCCGGGCCGGCAGCCATTTGCGGGCCATGACCGATGCCGCAGGCAATCAACCCCGCATCGGCGATGACGATGAAGGCAGGGTGCTTTGTTCCCTGCCGGGCCCGGAAGGCCACGTCAATGTTGTCCTGGGCTATCTGGCAGCCACCACTCAGCGGTCTGACCTGGCGCCGCCAAACGTCGAGCCTCATCTGGGTCATGCCCTGTTTGGTGCGCCTGATCCGTCCCGGCGCAGCGACTTTACTTATGCCTCCTTTCCGTCTGGGGGCTACACAGCGGTCCGGGAATGGCGGGGCGGCAAGGAAAATCTGTGGGTCATGGATCATGGCCCCCTGGGCTATCTTTCCATCGCCGCCCACGGTCACGCGGACGCCCTGTCGCTTTGGCTGCATATCGATGGCCGCCCGGTTCTGGTCGATGCCGGGACCTATCTATATCATTCCGGTCGTTCCTGGCGGGAGCATTTCCGCGCCACCACCGCCCACAATACTTTGGCCATGGCAGGCGAGAGTTCATCCCTCACCGCCGGTGCCTTCAATTGGTCCCACAAGGCTGAATGCCGCCTGCTGGAGACCGCCGAAGCGGCCGAGCATTGGTTGGTCGAGGCCGAGCATGACGGCTACGCCGAACGCTTCGGCTATTACCACCGCCGCCGCCTTGAACGAATTGGCAAGGAGACCGTGCAGCTAACCGACAGTCTGCATGGCCAGGGTATCGATGAACAGGTCGAGATCGGCTTCCTGATAGCGCCCGGTTTGGATTTACGGCGCACCGCCGACGGCTGGATGGTCAGCACGCAGGATAAACGTCTGCTTCTGATCGCCCATGTCGGACGTCTACATGGTTGGGTGGAAACCGGCCTGGAAGAGCCCAGGCGCGGCTGGCATTCCCCCGCATTCGGACAGCGGCTTGCCGCGCAACGGTTGGTCTTTGCAGGCCGAATGGGGGCGGGCGATGCCGCAATCTTCAACCTGATCACAGGGTTCCAAACATGACGGGGCAACGCATTGCCCTGATGGGCGTGCCATTGGACCTGTTGAGCATGACGGAAACGGTGGCCCTGGCCGAAGGCGCCATGACCTCGGGCCGGCGCCTGCAGCAGGTCGTCGTCAACGTCGCCAAGCTGGTCAATATGCGAACCGATCCCGAATTGCGCCAGGACGTGCTGCAAAGCGATATCGTCAACATCGACGGCACCGGTATACTATGGGCCGTACGGTTGCTGGGACACAAGGTGCCGGAGCGGGTTGCCGGGATCGATTTGATGGAGGCACTGGTCGCCAGCTGCGCCCGCCATGGCTACAAACCCTATTTTCTTGGTGCCAGCGAAGCGGTTCTTGAACAGGCCATGGCACAATTAAGGACGCATTATCCCGCCCTTCAAATCGCCGGCTATCGCAACGGCTATTTTACCGCGGCGGAGGAGGAGCAGGTCGTCACGGAAATCCGTGATTCGGGCGCCCATTGTTTGTTCGTGGCCATCTCCAGCCCCACGAAAGAGCGCTTTCTGCGCCAACACCGGGATCATCTTGGCGTGCCGTTTCTAATGGGCGTGGGCGGCGCCCTGGATGTCGTCGCCGGGCAGGTGCATCGGGCGCCGACGTGGATGCGCCATGCGGGCCTGGAATGGCTGTACCGTCTGGCCCAGGAGCCGCGACGCATGTGGCGCCGCTATCTGGTTACAAACACCATTTTTCTTTTTTTGCTGTTGGGCGAATTGGCGCGGACATGGTTGAGCGGAAAAAGACCATAGGAGGCGGGCCTCTGGCGGGACGGCGCGTCTTGTTTCTGGCCGAGAACCTGCCCTGCCCGTTTCACACCAGGGTCTGGCAGGAGGCGCGGACAATCCATGATGCCGGCGCCACGGTGTCGATCGTCTGCCCTACCGCGCAGGGCTACGAACGGCGCTACGAGGTGATCGACGGCATTCATATTCACCGCCACCCTCTGCCTCTCGAGGCGCGGCGCGCACGCGGCTTCATGCTGGAATACAGCGCCGCCATGATTTGGCAATTCGCCCTGGCCTGGCGGATTTTCCTAGGCCGTGGTTTCGATGTTATTCACGCCGCCAATCCGCCCGATCTGTTGTTCCTAATCGGTGGTTTTTTCAAACTGCTGTTCCGGCGCAGGTTCATTTATGATCAACATGATATCAATCCAGAGCTTTACCTTGCAAAATTCGCCCGCCGCGACATCTTCTACCGTCTGCTGCTGCATTGCGAACGTTGGAGTTTCCGCCTGGCCGATATCGCGATTGTTACCAATGACAGCTATCGCAAGATTGCCCTGGGCCGCGGCGGCATGGCGCCCGACAAGGTATTTGTCGTGCGCAGCGGCCCGGATCTGAGGCGCATGCAGCCTCGCCCAGGTGACGCTCAATGGAAGCGGGGGCGGCGGTTCGGGGTCGGCTATGTGGGCGTCATGGGCCGCCAGGAAGGCCTGCACTACCTGCTGGCCGCCGTCGATCATCTGGTGCATGGGCAAGGACGGCAGGATATTCAATTTCTGTGTATTGGTGACGGGCCCGAGCGCCCGCATTTGATGGATCTGGCGCGGCAACTGGGTATTGCCGACTATGTCAGCTTCCCTGGCCGCCTGCCCGACGGCGAGATGGTGGCGGCGCTCTGTGCCGCCGATCTGTGTGTGAATTCCGATGACGCCAATGATTTGAATGACAAATCAACCATGCTGAAAATCATGGAATATATGGCCCTGGGCAAGCCAATCGTGCAATTCGATCTGACCGAAGGCCGCGTCTCGGCGCAGGATGCGGCAAGTTACGCCAAACCCAATGACCCGGTCGATCTGGGCGCAAAGATCACCGCGTTGCTGGGTGATCCAGACGCCCGCCACCGCATGGGCGCCCTGGGCCGTGCCCGGGTGGAGAAAGAATTGGCCTGGCACTTCGAGGCGCCGAAGCTGCTGGCGGCCTATGCCGCCCTGTGGCAGGAACAATGACCCCGGCCCGCTCCCGGTTGCTTGCCGTACTCGTGTTGGTGACCGTTACCCTGGCACTGTTTGGTCCGATCGAAAGATATCAGGTTCTTCGCCCGCAAATTCTGCAGAACGGTAATTTCAGCAACGGCCTGAACGGCTGGCAGGCCAGTGGTGGTGCGGACCAATTGCAGCTCAATCAAGGCACGTTGCTGATCCGAGCCGAACGGACGGGACAATCCCCGGGCATCCGGCAGATCATTGAACGCGACCCCGGCATGAAGCGGGTGCGCCTGTCAGCCTGGGTGCGTCATGTGGACGTCGCCTCCGGCCTGCGCATCTGGAACGCCGCGCGTCTTTTGCTGGTGCAACGGAATAGCCGTGGTGACCGTTTGTGGGAACTGCCGCATATGGTCGATCAAAGCCGGGGTGATGGCCCCTGGCGCAGGGTCAGCGAAGTTTTCCGGCTGCCCGCTCTGGTCACCTCGGTAGAGGTTGTCGCCGTATTGAGCCAGGTCGTCGGCGAGATGCAGGTGCGCGGCTTGACCCTGGAAGTCCTGCAGGAGCACCCGGCCTTCGCATCGGCCCGTTACGGTCTGATGGCGGCCTGGTTGCTGGCGCTGCCCTGGCTGATCTGGCCATTGTATCGGCCCGGCCCCAGGCGGCGGCGGCGCCTAAGCGTCATCTTGCTGGGCGCTATTATCCTGGCCGGCGTTTTGACCCCCAACACCGCAAAAGTCCAGTTGCGCCAGTTCGCTCGCGATGCGCTGCAATCAGACTGGATGGCGCCTATCAAGGCAATGCGGGTAAAATCCAAAACCGCCACGCAGCTGGAAGCAAGGCCCCCGGCAGGTGTTACGGACAATAGCGCACCTATCGCCCTGATCTGGCTTTCCGTGCAGAAACTCGGCCATGTGGCTTTCTTCACCCTGTTGGCTCTAGCCGTGACTCTAACCTGGCGTCACCAACCCTGGCAGCGCCTGTGTCTATATTTGTCCAGCTTCGCCGTGGCGGCGGAAACGCTGCAACTGCTGTCACTGGATCGAAATGCCACCCCCATGGATGCAGGTCTTAATTTACTTGGCACAGCCGCTGGGCTGACCCTCGGTCTCTATTTGATCCGCTTGCTAAAATCATTGAGGCAACAGAGCTAACGCATTTTCGATGATTTCGGACTGGGCCGGCGTTGGTTCAACGAATGTTGAAAACGCTTTAATGTCCGGAATCCGCGATATGTTCGTATGGAATTTCTGAACGCCCCGCCCACGATTGGGCGACCGGCCGTGTCATAGGCAGGGCGTCATAAAGGAGAGCCTCGATGACAATGCCGATTATTTCCGCCGGCCTGGCCGGAATCCTGCTCGTTCTGCAACAAATCCTTATGCTGTCAGCGGGGGCGTACCGGGCCCGACACCGCGTTGGCGTTGGCCATGAAGGCGACCCGACCCTGGAACGGCTGGTCCGCCGTCACGGTAACCTGGCGGAAAATGCCGCTATATTCGTTGTCGCACTCGCGCTTTTGGAGCTTCTGGGCGCCCCAGGCATGATCGTACTTTGGTTGGCCGGCCTCTTCCTCGCCGCACGCCTGCTTCATATGTTCGGTTTCGGCTCGCTCGCCGGCTCTCACGGCGGCGAGTACGCCAGGGAAGGCGGCCGCATGTTCATTCTGATGCGCGCCTCGGGCGCCACCCTCACGGGGCTGCTCGGACTTGCCGCGGGTGGCTACCTCGTCCTGACCGCCTGGCAAATGATGGCGATGTAGCCAGCCGCCAAAAATTCTCCCAACTCTGCCTTGATCCAAGCCCGAACCATTTTCAATGAACGCTGGAACGGGGCAGTGCTGGGTCAATGAAGGCTAAAAAAGCCCAGGGTCTTCCCAGCGTCTGAGGCGCTCGGCGGCGGTACGGCCGAAACGCAAGGTTACCTCGCGGCGCCGGCTGGCATGCAGGGGGACCGGATTGGCTGGCGCGGCACGGGCAATATCGCCCGAATAGGCATCAGCCAAGATAACACCTGGCTCATCGGGCAAAATTTCGACCGGAAAATCCAACGGCACCGCAAAATAGAACCAATCGCAATAGTCGAGATATTCCGGCCACTTCTGATCCGCGCGGAAATCCGCCACACTGCTCTTGATCTCGACAATGGCGATGCGCCCCCTGCGATCGATACCCGCCAGATCGGCCCGCCGCCCCGAGCGCAAAGTGAATTCGGTCAAACTGTGATAGCCCAAATGCGTCAATAGCCGCCCCACGCCTCGGGCCAACTGCAGCGCCGTATCATCCCGTGGCGCGCGCATCCCTGGACCTAACCCCGTGGCGTCAGATAACGCGGGTTGGCCAACGCGATCTTGTCCAGCGCTGTCTGCCGCAGATGGTCCAGCACCGCCGCGCCTTGATCGTCCATCTCGCCGGTCCGAATAGCCCGGGCCAATGCTTCATTCAT
The DNA here is from genome assembly GCA_027623205.1 of Pseudomonadota bacterium. Taxonomy (GTDB): domain Bacteria; phylum Pseudomonadota; class Alphaproteobacteria. Next base: position 12,139 of record JAQBYC010000114.1, read on the forward strand.
CTCCGCCAGATCGCCGTCCCGGCCCAGAAGGTCTTTTAATCGTGATAGTTCGGCCGCGTCCATGGCCCCGCCTTGCGCCATGGTACGCTCGACGATGGCCAGGGCGTTGACAGCTACCCTGGTATGGAAGGCCAACTGCCCCTCCACATTCGGCGCCACGTGGTCGGCCAGGAATTCGCGCACCGCTTCAACCAATTCCGCCGCGGTCGGTCTGTCCGTTGGCATCTTCGCCTCCTAGTCCAGCAACTGTAATAGATCATACTCGGTTTCCGCAGCCCGGCGGCCAATGGCGGCATATTCAACGGAACGCTGCTCGCCATCAATATGGGTAAAGCCCAGGATCATACACAGGATGCCCCAACGCAGGGTGCCGAAAACCTGCCAAAAATAGACCTCCGCCGGGTCGACCCGGCCACCGCCGCCTGCCTCATAACCGTCTAGCATTTCCGAGACATCACCAAATCCGCCCACCACCTTGTCGTGGTAGCCATAACGCCAGGAGCGCACGCACATCCAGCCCAGATCACTGATCGGGTTGCCCAGGTGGGCGGATTCCCAATCCAGCACACCGCACAGGCCATCACCGTTGACCAGAATGTTGCCGTTGCGGAAGTCGCCATGGTTCAGAGCGTAGCGGTCACCGGCCTGTTCCAGCCGCTCCTGCAACCAGCGGAAGCCGTATTCAAAGCCGGCATGAGGTTGATGAAAAGAATCCATGATGGTGCGGTAATGCAATAACTCCCCGTCCGCCGGCAGACCGCGCATGGGTGGCAGCAGATCGCGGTCGATGGCGTGAAAACGGGCGGCGGCATGGCCAACCTGGAAGGCCAGTCTGGGACGGGCCTGGGCGTAGGCGTCCTCTCGCAATATCCGCCGGCCCAACGCCTCGCCCGCCAATCGATGGCTGAAAAAGCCGGCGGTGGTGCGCTGGTCCTTGGCCAGGAAGAATGGCACGGTTGGCACGGGCGCCCCCGCCGCGCCGGCCAATTGGAATAATCTCCCCTCGGTCAGGCGGTCGACCGCCAGGCGGCCGCCTGGCACCCCATCGAACTGCTTGTCCGCCTGGCGGTCCATGGGGTCACGTTTCAGGATCAACGGTCGTCGCGCGCCATCGGGCATTACGGCATCAAAAGACCAGGTTTCCCGGCTGGCCCCACCGGACAGGCGCACCAGCCCCTCGATCTCCGCACCGGGGCCGTATTCCTCGGCCAGACGGTCACGCAGCACCTCCGCCAATTGTTCAGCGGCGGTTTTGCCGGGATCCTGTGCCGCTTCCAAAATCTAGTCCACCAATTGTAGCAAATCGTATTCACCTTCCACCGCGCGCCGGCCGATCGAGACCTTTTCAAGCGAGCGTTCCCGGCCTTCAATATGGGTAAAGGCCATGATCATGCAGACCACCCCCCAACGCAGACAGCCGAACGCCTCCCAAAAACGAAGCCTTTCCAACGGCACCTGGCCGCCGCCGCCCGCCTGGTATCCGTCCAGCAGGTCGGCCACCTCGCCAAATCCGCCAACGGGCTTGTCGTAGTAGCCATAGCGCCAGGCGCGAATGCAGATCCAGCCCAGATCAGAGATGGGATTTCCCAGCTGGCCCAACTCCCAGTCCAGCACCCCACGCAGCCCCTCGCCGTCGATCAGCAAATTGCCGTTGCGGAAATCACCATGCACCAGGGTCAACCGATCGCCGGCCAGTTCCAACCTTTCACGCAACCAATGGATACCGTACTCAAATCCAGCATGCGGCTGTTTGAATGCATCGATGACATCCTGGTGGTAGTCCAAAGCCTCCGCCGCCGTAAGGCTTGGCAGGCTGGGCAGGCGGTTGACAGGTATATTGTGAAAACGGGCCGCGGCCTCACCGCATTGGAAGGCCAGTTTCGGACGGGCCCGGGCATAGGCGTCCTCGCGCAAAATGCGCCGGCCCAGCGCCTCACCGTCCAGGCGCTGCATCACATAACCGGCGGAAGTTTGATCGTCGGCGTCCAGAAAGAACGGCACCTCCGGCACCGGCACGCCAACCTCGCCGGCCAGTTGCATCAATCGCCCTTCTGTCCAGCGGTCCACGCCAAGGAGCACTTTCGCGCCACCGAATTGGCTGTCTGCCGTCTCGTCGCGTTTCTCGTTCAGAGGATCGCGTTTCAGGATCAAAGGCACGCGGTGGCCGTCGGGCGACAAGGCGTCGAAAGACCAGGTTTCTCGGCTAGCCCCGCCCGACAGACGCATCAGGCCATCTATTTCGGTACCCGGCCCATATACCTCCCCCGCCCGGCGCCGCAATACGGCAGCCAAATTCCGTGTCTGCTTTTCGGCCTTGCTCTTGGTCATATCAGCCGTCATCGTCTGGTACTCATCCGCTATGACCGACACAATACGCAGTCAGGGTGGCCGGACGCGCATTGCGGTTTCCAGCCACCCAATCACTCTGCGCCAGAGCGCAATTAATCTAAACGCCCTCTACTTTCTTGATTTAGCGTAATCGAATCAATTACTTAAGTCGTTGTGGCGGTTTTAAGTCATTGATCATTGCTTCAACCCAAATCCCTGAGCACCTCGTCCGGATGTTCGGCGGGGACCACGGCGTCATATACCTTGGCGATATTGCCATCGGGATCGATCAGAAAACTATGCCGGGCGGGATACGGCTTCTCCGCCTGGATTACGCCATAGGCCGCCCCCGCGATCTGATCGGGATCGCTCAGCAGGTCATAGGGAAAATTGAATTTTTCCTGGAAGGCGCGATTCTCCTCAGACGTGTCGAACGACGCGCCCAGGATCACTGCGTTCTTAGCCGTGAAGTCTTGGATTCTATCACGGAACCCTTTGCCCTCTACGGTTCAGCCAGGCGTGTCGGCCTTGGGATACCACCAAAGGACCACGTGATGGCCGCGATACTGTTCCAGGGTTGTGACCGTCCCCTGTTGGTTGCGCATGGAAAAGGCCGGTGCCAAATCCCCCACTTTCAAAAATGCCATGAATTCGTCTCCCTTGCTGTTATGGCCGTCCTACATATCGAATGAAAAGTCTAACCCATTGATGCGGGCAGATCTCCGACCTTCACTGGCCGGCCCAAGTGCCGCAACCGTAGCGGTGCGCGATGCCCGCGCGCCCGCGTTTGCGCTGCCGCCATACAGTGCATCAAGACGTTGCCGATTTTGGTCCAGCAGCGCGTCAAATGCAAAAGAGAAATCGGATCTGCGATCCTCGGTCATGATACGCCCTTCCTATGCCTGGGCCTTGCGGCCCTGGTTCCACCAGTTTTCGAATTCGTCCCGCGCCGCATCGGAAAAACCCGAGTTGGCCAGCCCGCGTAAATAATCCAACACCTGATTGCCAGTGATGACATCGCCATATTTGGCATCGATGTCGAACAGATTGGCTTCGTGGGGACCTTTGGCCCGATCACCCACGCCATCGCTTACGACAATGGTGTAATAGGCGTATTGCAGGGAATCGACGGCCGAGGCACGCACACAACCGGATGTCGTGGCCCCCGTTATGACCAGGGTATCCACGCCCCTGGCACGCAGATAGCTGTCCAGATCCGTGCCGAAGAAGGCAGAGGCATAATTTTTCGAAACAACGCGTTCACCTGGCAGTGGCTTTATCCGCTCGTCCACCGCGCAGTTGGGTGAGCCTTTGCGCAGCATACCGAGGGACGGCACCTTTTTCACGAACACGCCGCCGTCCGACAGATCTTCCTTATACTCCACCGTGGTGTATATGACCGGCAGGCCGGACTTTCGAAACGCTGTCTGCAACTGCGCCGTGACCGCCAACTGGCTGGAAAAATCACCACCCAGGGGCGATGAGGGATCGGTAAAACCAACGATGAAATCCACCACCAGGAGGGCCGGCTTTTTGCCGAAGCCGGAAGACACGGCAAAGCCCTTGTTTTCATAGTCAGCCCGCGTATCCCGTTCCCAATCCGCCATCATCCGCCTCCCCCGTTCCGTTCGAGCCGACATTACCAATAACACCCAAGAGCCGCCACATCAACGCGGCTGCTGTGGACTGTCAGTAGCGAATGATATGTCCGGATTTTGTAGCAGACGATATGTCCGGTCTTTGGAAGCGTTCCAAGGGCTTGGAGGTATCGCATGCTACGGG
>JAQBYC010000115.1 GCA_027623205.1 Pseudomonadota bacterium
GGAACGCTTCCAAAGACCGGACATATCGTCTGCTACAAAATCCGGACATATCATTCGCTACTGACAATCCGAGGCAAGCCGCCTTGCGGCTTCGGGATGCCCCGGCTATATCGGAGAGATGATAACAAGTGCCCCTTTGGCCAGCCTGGCCTTTCCGCAAATCGACCCGATTTTGTTGCAATTAGGTCCCTTCGCCATTCGCTGGTACGCCCTGGCCTACATTGCCGGGCTTTTATTGGGTTGGCGCTATATGCTGCGCCTAAACAGCAAACGGGCCTATTTGACGACATCGGACGTCATTGACGATCTGCTGACCTGGGCCATCGTTGGGGTGATCCTGGGCGGGCGCCTGGGCTATGTCCTGTTTTACAATCTGCCTTATTACAGCGCGAACCCGCTTCAGGCCCTGGCCGTCTGGCAAGGAGGAATGTCTTTTCACGGCGGCCTGTTGGGGGTCACGGTGGCGATGATCTGGTTTGCCCGGCGGCGCAAGCTGGAACTGCTGCACCTCAGCGACCTGGTGTCCTGCGCCGTCCCCCTGGGCTTATTTTTCGGCCGTATCGCCAATTTCATCAATGGTGAATTGTTCGGTCGTGCTGCCGACCTGCCCTGGGCCGTGATCTTTCCCCACGCCGGCCCCGAGCCGCGCCATCCCAGTCAATTGTATGAAGCGGCAATGGAAGGGATTGTGCTATTCATCCTGCTGGCCTGGCTGGCCTGGCGCCAAGGGAAGCAGAGTGCGCTGCAGCGCCCGGGTCTGTTGACCGGAGTTTTCCTCTGCGGATATGCCCTGGCTCGCGCCCTGGTCGAATTAGTCCGCCAGCCGGACGTTCAAATCGGCCTTTTGCCATTCGGCACAACCATGGGACAGTTGCTTTCCCTGCCAATGTTGCTGGGCGGCCTGTATCTCATCTGGCAGGCCCGGCGGCGTCCCCCGCCATGACCAAGCTGGGTGACCATCTGATTGAATGTATAAGGCAGGATGGGCCCCTGCCGGTGTCGCGCTTCATGGCCATGGCCCTGGGGCATCCGAAATGGGGCTATTATACCAACCGAGATCCTATTGGCCGCGGCGGCGATTTCATTACGGCGCCGGAAATCAGCCAGATGTTCGGCGAGTTGATTGGCCTGTGGTGCGCCGAACGCTGGCAGGCCCTGGGTGCGCCTGATCCGTTTATTTTTGCGGAACTGGGCCCGGGCAGAGGCACATTAATGGTCGATGCGTTGCGCGCCGGGGGCGCCCTGCCCGGCTTTAATCAGGCGGCGCAAATACATCTGGTGGAAACCAGCCCTCTACTGCGAGCGGCGCAGAGAACGGCCCTGAAAAGCCGACAGGTGAACTGGCATGACCGCATTGCCGACCTGCCCCCAGGTCCGACCATCACCATCGCCAACGAATTTTTTGATGCTTTGCCGATCCGCCAGTTCCAGCGCAGTGAAGCTGGCTGGCATGAACGCATGGTGGGTTGCAAGGATGGGCGCCTGTACCTGCTGCTGACTCCCGGCGCCATACCCGCCGCCCCGCTGGCGGAAACCATCCAACATGCACCCAACGGAGCCATCGTCGAAGTCTCATCAGCCCGAACGAATGCCATGGCGGAATTAGCCCAGAACCTGGTCAGCCATGGCGGTGTGGCCCTGATTATCGATTATGGCCATGCAGCGAGTGGCGTGGGCGATACCTTGCAAGCCATTCAGGCCCATGAATTCGTCGATGTTCTGGAGTCACCAGGCGCAGTTGATCTGACCGCTCATGTGGATTTTCAGGCCCTTGGCGAAGCGGCGCGTCAAGCGGGCGCACGTACTCTTGGCCCCGTCAGCCAGGCTGACTTTCTAACTCACTTGGGTATTGCAACGCGGGCTGAAATATTGCAACGAAATGCCACGGACGCGCAGGCCGTGGCGGTCGGCGCGGCCTTGCATCGCCTGACGGACCGGGATCAAATGGGACAATTGTTCAAGGTCATGGCCGTCACCAGGTGCGGCGATGACCGCGCCCCCGGCTTTGTGGAGGTATGATGCGGCCAAAACCCTTGACCCACCCACGGTTAGGCGCCCAACACCTTGCGCATGGTTTTTTCACCCGTCGGGGCGGGGTATCCGATGGTGTTCATGATGGCCTGAACTGCGGCTATGGCTCGGATGATGCCCGCGACTCCGTGGCGCAAAACCGCGCCCGCGTGGCCCAGGCCTTGGCCGTATCGCCTGAGGCCCTGGTAACCGTGCATCAGTTCCACGGTGTCGATGTGGTCCTGGCCGAACGGGCTTGGCTTCATAACGATGCGCCCCGCGGCGATGCCATGGTTTGCACCAGCCCCGGCATCGCCCTGGGTATCCTGACCGCCGATTGCGCGCCTGTGTTGTTCGCGGATGCCGAAAACGGCGTGATCGGTGCGGCCCATGCGGGTTGGCGCGGCGCCCTCGCGGGGATTTTGGACGCCACGGTGCAAGTGATGGAGGACAAGGGTGCCCGGCGCGACAATATAGTGGCGGTTGTGGGACCATGCATCGCCCAGCCCTCTTATGAGGTGGGTCCGGAATTCCTGGCCACATTCATCGCGCAGGACCCAAATTTCAGCAAATTTTTTGCCTCCTCCTCCAGGGTTGACCATCATAATTTTGATCTAGCGGGGTTTGTCATGGCCCGGTTGGGCGGCCTGGGCCTGGAACAAAGCCACGATATAGCCCTGGACACCTATGCGGACGACAGCCTGTTCTACAGCTACCGTCGCGCGTGCCATCGTGATGAAAGCGATTATGGCCGCCAGATCGCCGCCATCGCCCTGTTGCCGGACTGAAAAAGGGGACCGCCATGGCCGTCGCCACAATTCAAGCAGACCGATTCTCCATTCCCCTGCCCGAAACCTTGTCTGATTCCACCCATGGAGAGATGTCCCTGTTTGAATTGGTAACGGTGCGCATTCGTGACCAGGACGGAGCCGAGGGCCTGGGCTATACCTACACGGTCGGGACCGCCGTCAATGCCATTCTCAGCCTGATCCGGGATGACCTAAGCCCTCTATTGATCGGGTCCGACGCCGGCAGGATAGAGGATCTATGGCCACGCATGTGGTGGCATCACGGTCTGGATGAAAGTCGCCCATTTAGCCGAGGCCAATAATCTGCCTGTTACGTCCCATGGCGTGCATGATCTCCACGTCTATCTTTTAGCCGCCGCGCCCAACAAGTCCTATCTGGAGGTCCACGGCTTCGGCCTGGAACGTTTTATCGCGGCACCCATGACGCTGACCGACTCCGACCATGCCGTCGCGCCCGACCGCCCCGGTCATGGCATCGAATTTGATTGGCGCGGAATGGCGGTCTATCGGGTTTGAACGCGTGAATTTAGCCCGAGATCATAGCGCGGAACGCACCACGATGTTTGCGGTCCTCTCTTCGGGACGCCTATTCGCGCCTCGATTGAATCCCACTGATAGACACAAGAAATATGCCTCACCAACCCTCGTTACCAAATTATTAACGATATGGATTCACAATTTTTGCTACCAGTTGGTTTACAGGCATCATATGGGACTCTGATACGGACAGCGGAAAATTCTTCAGGACGGTGGCGAATGCGCCTGCGCTTTCTCATATTTCTCACTTTTTCCGGTACTGCCGTGCTGCCTGCGATCGCTCTCGCAACCTGGATCTTCAATGACGCTCTCAATCGGGAAATCGAAAATGTCAGAGAAAAGCATCTGGTCATTGCAAAAAATGTCGGAGAAGCGCTGAAACGGTACGCCATCGACTTGAAAAACGGCTTCGAACTGGTCGCAGCGCTGCCGCGCGCCGAGCAGAAATCACCTGCCATATCAGAATTCATGAAAACCTTGAATTTTCAACAATTTTGCGTCACCGATCTGACCACCGGCATGATCGATACCGCGATCGCGCCGAAAGCCATGCCCTGCCCACGTCAAGTACCGCCGGACCGCCTTCGAAAATTTATCTCCCTGCTGGAAAATGATCGCGTCGTCATCTCCCCCGTCATGAGGAGCGCGGCGGGTCATCCGGTGTTGTTTCTATTGCGAGCCTATGGCGATAAACTCGTCATTGCCGCCGTGTCAACCGGGTATATCGTCAAGCAGGGTAAGGCTGTGTCGTTCGGCGAAAAAGGCCATGCCGCGATCGTCGATCAGACCGGCCAGGTAATCGCCCATCCATTGCCCGCCTGGCAGAATTCCAATAAAAATATCGCCACCCTAGCGCCTGTGCAGAGCATGATGGCACGAAAAACCGGGACGATGGTTTTCTATTCACCGGCCCTGCAAGCCGATATGGTTACGGGTTTCACCTTCGTGCCGACCACTGGATGGGGTGTCATGATTCCGCAACCGCTCGCCGAGATACGATCCGGCGCGACACTAATTCAGAATTCCGCGATCGGCATCAGTCTCGTTTGCGTCCTTAGCGCGGCACTATTGAGTTGGTTCCTGTCGGGCTTTTTGACCCGCCCGCTTTCCTCAATCGTCAAGACAACAAAACAAATGGCGATGGGCGACTTTGCCGCCCGTGTCGAGATGAAAGGTTGGTTTGAGACGACCGAGATAAAGGAGCTTCGCGTAGCCTTCAATGCCATGGCAGACGAAGTCGCCAAAACCAACCACAGCCTATCCGAAGCCGTCAGTCAGTCAGAGGCCGCCAATCACGCCAAGTCGGAATTTTTGGCCATCATGAGCCACGACCTGCGCACGCCGCTGAATGCGATCATCGGGTTTTCCCAGGCGATGCGGCGTAAGATATTCGGACCGTTGGGAAACCCCCGTTACGACGAATATCTAGGCGATATCGAGTCGAGTGGTAACGTGCTGCTCAGCCTCATAGACGACATTCTTGATCTCTCGAAAATCGAGGCAGGGCGCTATGAGTTGCATGAAACCGAGGTGGAGATGGCGTCCTTCCTGCAAAATTCGGCCGAACTAGCAGCCATACAGGCGGCGCAAAAGAGCGTATGGCTGGACCTTTCTATCCAGGACGACCTCCCCAACCTTTATTGTGACGAACGGACCCTGATGCAAATTGTCAACAACCTGCTATCCAACGCGGTTAAGTTTTCACATGACGGCGACCATGTTCTTATCGCGGCGCATGAAGCTACCGGTGGAGCCATCGAAATTGATTTCATCGATCAGGGCATCGGCATGACGGCCGGCGATGTCGATGAAGTACTCAAGCCGTTCCGCCAGGCTGACAGCCGTAAGGCGCGGGAATACAAAGGTACGGGCCTCGGCCTGCCGATCTGTCAGAAGTTTATGGAACTTCACGGCGGAACACTCGTTATCAAAAGCGAATTCGGCAAGGGAACGACCGTCACAATTCGTTTTCCGGCTGTCCGCGCTGTTTCGGTTCCAGCGGTATCGAACGGCGCCTAAAACCATGGCATCATGGACGTGTCTTATTGCATAGTCGTCGCGCGGCCTCGTGTGAGATCACATCTAGTAGTCTGTTCCGCGCGGCCAACGACAGGCCGGGTCTACGATTTCAACTTCCACCCACCGCGCAGGATCAGATAGTTGCAGATCCACATAGCAGCGTTCAAAAAAATCAGGAACACCACACCCATCGCCAGGACGCCATCGGCGTGATCGATGAAGCCGAAGCGGAAGCCGTCGATCATGTAGAAGAAAGGATTGATCTGGCTAAGGCCGTGCCAGGGCTGGGGCAGACGATCGATGGAATAGAAAGTACCGGAAAGGAAGGCCAGGGGCGTGATGATGAAATTGGTGATTGTGGCCATATGATCGAACTTCTCGGCCCAGATACCGGACGTGATGCCGATCTGGGCCAGCAATAGCCCGGCGGTCCCGCCATAGAAAACGATGGGCCAGATGTGCGCGACTGAATTATCGATGAATATGCTCATGCCCAGGGCGACGGCGGCACCGCATAGCAGACCTCGAGTCGCACCGGCCATGGCAAAGCAAAAGCTCAACTCACCTGGCCCCAGGGGAGGCATCAATAAATCCACGATATTACCTTGGATTTTCGATATCAAAAGGGATGAGGCGCTGTTGGCGAAACTATTCTGCACGATCGCCATCATGATCAGCCCGGGGCCGAGAAAACGGGGAAATGGCACTTCACTGCCCGGGACCGCGCGGTCGCCAAAGGCAATTGAAAATACAGCCAGAAACAGCAAGGTGGTCACCACCGGTGCCACAATAGACTGCATGGCGATCTTCAGGAAGCGATGCACTTCCTTACTATAGAGGGTCCAGATGCCAAGCCAGTTTATGGCGCCAACATCCCGTGGCGCGAAACGGGTAGAGAAATGGGGCACCGATTGCTCCGGCTCCTGTAGCGGCGATTTGCGGATGCTCAAAACGTGTCGAATTTCCTGTAAGCGTCCACCGGGTCCATGCCGCCCAGAATGGCGTCACGCATGGCGGTTTCCGTTGACGCCACGGCTTCGGTCGCCGCGACCACCGCTTCTGCCATGTCCTGGGGAATGATGACCACGCCGTCGATATCAGCCAGGACATAATCGCCGCTGGAGATCCTAACACCGCCGATATCGATGGGCTCTCCCATGCTTTCGGCGATCCAGCGCTTGCAAATATCCTTAGGCGTATTAAAGCGGCAAAACACTGGAAAATCATTTCTCAACAGGAATGGCACATCACGGCAGCCGCCATCAACGATATAGCCTCGCACGCCCCGGTAATTCAGGGTTTCAGCGGATAGTTCTCCCATCAAGGCCACTTCATAGGTATTGGGCTGACAAATCAACACCTTGCCGGACGGCGCCTTGGACAGCACCGTGGCCCAGGCCAGCAAGGTCTCGCCAGCATCTTTGTCCTCGCTGTAATCGCCGTTCATGGTCTCCACCTGTCCGGCCAGACGGTGCGCCGCATCCAAGGCCTTGATGCCGGGCGGCAACACGCAATTGCTGTGACCCATGCCGTTCATCACATCATACACCGCACTGGCGTACAGCTTCTCAAGTCGTTTGGTCAAATCCATGATCGCGATATCCTTACTGCATGACACCCTGTTGCCAAGTAGCCTCCATCATAGGGCCTGGGCAACGGCAAAGGAACTGAATGCCGCGCCGGCCCGGTCGCGCCGTATCATTTCTCCATAGGCAGTCTCCAGATGCCTTGCCAGACGCGGGATATCGAATAGGGGCGCGGTCGTCATATTGCCTCGCAGGCGCGCTTTCAAGACCGTCAACGCACGCCGGTCGCGGGCCAGATGCAGGGCTGTTTCGCGATATTCCGCCATTGATTTCACGGCCAGTTCGCCCAGGCCCGCCGCATGCAGAATAGAGGCACCGGTGCGGGCGGATTGATTATCGCCAGCCAGACTTACCACTGGCAGGCCGGACCAAAGGGCATCCAGAGTGGATACGCCGCCCGTGTGATGGCGGCAATCCAGGCTTAAATCCGCAAGGGACTGACGGGCGAGATGTTCCGCATGGGGTGCTCGTGGCGCGAAGATCAGGCGATCGGCATCGATGCCCCCGATCACCGCCCTGGCGCGCAGATTGGCCATGGCAACATCGCCGCCGCGCAGCAACCAAAAGACGCTGCCAGGCAGTTCCCGCAACAGACCTAACCACAGATCAAATGTGTTTGGGTCGAACTTATAATGGGCGTTGAAGTTGGTGAAAACCACGGCATCTTCCGGCAGGCCTTGGCTTGTTCGGTCCGGCATCGCAGCGTCAATTTCCGGCCGCGATGTCGCCATGAAACTATCGGGCAGATAAACCAGCGCCTCGCTGCAATGGACGGCAAGTTCGGGGGGGGTGTGGACCGCATCCGTGATCAAATAGGGGACACAATCGGCCCCCAAAGTAGCGCCGTAACCCAGATAGTGGGCTTGCACGGGCGCCGGACGCAGTTCCAGCAATTCAAGAGCGGAATGGCGGGTAAAACCCGATAGATCCACCAACAGGTCCAGGCGGTCGCCATGAATATGGCGGGCTGAATGTTCCAGATCGAGATTCTTGAAATCAGCAAAATGCCCGAACTGGCTTCGGAAATACTCGGTTACCTGGTCCCGAGGCCCACCCCCGATGACATAGCCGAACCATTCGAAGCCAGTCCGGTCATGGCACGTGATCAGATCTCTGAAGGCTGTTGCCACGCTATGCTGGCGAAAATCGGGAGAGATATAACCGATGCGTAGGCGCCCCGGTTGGGCAGGAGCATGGCGAAACGCCAGGCGGTCCCGCAGGTCCGCCATGGACGCGGCGCAATGAGCGGAATAGGAGCGGGCGGCGGCCAGACGCAAAGCCGCTGGCGCATCGGTTCCAGCCAGCGAGAACGGCTGTACCTTAATGGGCCGTCCATCCCGCAGCCGCTGCGCGGTCTCAGCCAACACCTCTTGCTCAATACGCGCCAGATCATCCCAGGCGCATTGATACATCAGTGACTGCATCAGGTAGGGCGCCAGACTATCAATGTTCTGATCCAATTCCAGAGCTCGCTGGAAGGCGCTGACCGCTTCGTCGTGTCGGCCCAGGCCCTGCAAAACTTGACCTAGATTATTATGCAGCGACCCCATATCCGGGTTTAGCACGATCAGATCGCGATACAGCGCCAGGGCCTCGTGATGACGGCCTAAATTCAACTGGCAAATTGCCATATTGTTTAGACACAATGTATTTTTCGGATTTAATAACAGAGCCTTATGGTATTTTTCTAATGCCGTTTCATAATCGCCCTCCGCCATCAAAAGGCTCGCCATGCCCGACCACGCGGAGCCCAGTTCAGGGTCCTGTTGCAGGGCTTTTTGATAATGCTGCCGGGCCGTCTCTGCTGCGTCACCCTGGCTTAAAAGATTGCCAAGGGCGACGTGTAACGGAGCGTACTCCGGCCGACGGACGAGGCCCTCCCGGGCGACATCGGCTGCTTCTTCCAAGCGTTGCAATTGCGCCAGGGCAGCCGCTAGGTTGTGATGAATTTCGACCACATCGGGGGCCACTGACAGGGCTTTGCGATAATGTGCGACCGCGTCTTCCGCCCGGCCTTCGGCCAAGGCACCGTTACCGCCTTCGAACTCCAACTTGGGATCAGTTTCTTCCATGCCTTCGCTTATAAGCAGGTATGGTTAATCTTCCCTAAAATCAGCTGCGGATCAAAGCGGCTTGACGGGCGGGGGCGAACTCCGATTTGATGTCATGGCGTTTGTTGCACTCGAGCATATTTCTTCGAACCATGCTCGGACTCTTAAGAATAGAGAAATTAAACCAATTACTTAAGTCGCGATAGCGACCCCGATTAATTGAATATTGCTCTAGCTAAAATTGGACGGCGGATATGAATTTCGAGTTTAGCGATGATCAACGCATGCTACGGGATCAGGCTCGGCGGTTTCTGATGGATAAATCACCGCCCGAGGTCGTGCGCCAGACCCTTGAAACCGAACAAACCTATGATCGGGAATTATGGCGGCAATTCGGCGAAATGGGCTGGCTGGGCGCAGCAATACCTGAGGAATATGGCGGCTCTGGCTTGGGCCATCTGGAATTATGCGTATTGGCGGAGGAATTAGGCCGGGCACTGGCGCCGACCCCTTTCGCATCCTCCATCTATCTGGGCGCCGAGGCGTTGCTGACGGCGGGCAGCGAAGATCAGAAACAAAACTATTTGCCGGATCTGGCCACGGGTGCGGCGATTTGGTGCTTGGCTTTATCAGAGGGCCCCCACCCGGCCACGCTTGGTAATATCACGACAGAAGTTTCGAGGGGCAGGCTTTCAGGCGAAAAAATTCCGGTGGCCGACGGCGATATCGCCGACTGGGCTATTGTCGTGGCACGCGAAGGCGCCTTGGCCGGTCTGTATATCGTCGATCTGAACGGCGATGGCGTGTCACGGCAAATCGTCAATACAATGGATCCCAGCCGCTCTCAGGCCAGACTAAGCTTCACCGATGCGAAAGTGGAAAAATTAGGCGCCGAGGGCTGGCCGATGTTGGAGCGGATCCAGGACCGGGCAGCCGTGCTCATGGCGTTTGAACAAATCGGCGGCGCCCAGGCCTGTTTGGAAATGGCCAAGGAATACGCCTTGGGCCGCTTCGCCTTTGGCCGCCCCATTGCCGGTTATCAGGCCATCAAACATCGTCTGGCTGATATGTATATTCAGATCGAGTTGGCGCGCTCCAACGCCTATTACGGTGCCTGGGCGCTCTCGACAAATGCAGCCGAATTACCCGTTGCGGCGGCTACAGCCCGGGTCGCGGCGACCGAAGCCTATAATTTTGCCGCAAGAGAGAACGTCCAGGTGCATGGTGGCATGGGCTTCACCTGGGAATTCAATTGTCATCTTTATTATCGCCGGGCCCGTCAATTAGCGCTGGTATTGGGTAGCCAGCGGCGGTGGAAAGACCGCTTGATCCGGGCGCTGGAACGACGCAACGCGGCATAGGGAGCGATCACATGGACTTCACCGACACCCCGGAAGAAGCTGCGTTCCGCGCCAGGGCCCGCAGCTTCCTCAGCACGAATGCCGAGGCCAAGAGCAGTGGCAACCGCAATCTGAGTACGGGCTGGAACAAGGATCAGGCCCTGGCCGCGGCACGGACGTGGCAGGCCAGAAAAGCCGCCGCAGGTTTTGCCGGCATTACCATGCCAAGGGAATATGGCGGCCAGGGCCTCCCGCCCATCACGCAAGTCATCTACAACCAGGAAGAAGCCAATTACGTGGCGCCCCGTGGGGTGTATGAGATTGGTCTCGGCATGTGCATCCCCACCATGTTGGCCTACGCCACGGAAGAGCAAAAAATACGCTATGCGGCGCCGGCTGTGCGGGGCGAGGAGATTTGGTGCCAATTATTCTCAGAACCGGCGGGGGGCTCCGATCTGGCCGGTTTGCGGACCAGGGCGGAACGGGACGGCGATGACTGGGTAATTAATGGGCAGAAAATCTGGACCTCGGGCGCACAATTTTCCGACTTTGCTATTCTGGTTACCCGCAGCGACTTCGATGTGCCCAAGCACAAAGGCCTGACCTTCTTTTTCCTGTCCATGAAGTCGCCTGGCATTGAGGTGCGTCCAATCAAGCAGATGTCCGGGGCATCGAACTTCAACGAGGTCTTTTTTAACGATGTTCGCATCCCCGACAGTCAACGGCTTGGCGCCGTCGGCGATGGCTGGAAAGTATCCCTGACAACCCTGATGAACGAACGCTTTGCCGTCGGCGTCGCGCCGCCGCCTGATTTTGACGAGATTTTTGATCTGGTGCGGAATACCGAGTTGGAAGATGGCCCTGCTTTGGACAATGCCATGGTGCGCGACCGCCTGGCCGATTGGTATGTGCGGCAACAGGGCCTCAAGAATGCCCATTTCCGGACCATGACGGCACTGTCACGCGGCGAAACACCGGGACCGGAATCTTCCATCAACAAAGTGGTCAGCGCCTTTAAGTATCAGGAGGTCTCGTTTTTCGGCATGGAAATGCAGGAAATGCTGGGAATCGTTACCGACCCCGAGATTGTAGCGATGGACGGCTTGTTTCAGACCGGCGCACTGTCATCGCCCGGCTATCGTATCGCCGGCGGCACGGACGAAATCCTGCGCAACATCATCGCCGAACGCGTTTTGGGCCTTCCCCAGGATGTCCGGGTAGATAAGGAGGTCGCTTTCCGCGACCTGCCAACTGGCCGGGAGTAGAGGTAATCTGTCGCCCTCGGTGTCTTTGACCGATGCACCTGCCAATAGAAAAAGGGCGGCTTATTAAAAGCCGCCCTTAGTCTTTTTCGGCATCATGCCCGGCTTTGCGGGGCGACACTACCCGCCGCCGATTTTCGGCAGAATGAATATTTCGCTGTCCTCGTCCACCGCTTCCAGGTAAGGATCGGGCAGGATTACGCCGTCGATGGCGACGGACATAGATTGTTGGATCTCCGTACCCAAACCTGGGAAATCACGTTCCAATGCCGCAACCATTTGCCTGACGTTTTTGGCCTCGACATTGACCTCCGTCTTGCCATCAGTGTACTGGCTGGCAGTCCCACTGGTAAGCGCGACCTTGATCATCGCCCAGGCCCTCCTCGCTCTCTCCGTATTTAGTCCTTCGCAGACATGCCGGCCAAAATTGCCGGCGGCGACAACGGTAATGCGGTGAAACGCACACCCGTGGCGGCCGCAACCGCATTGTTGACCGCAGCCAAGGGCGGAATGATTGGCACTTCACCGACGCCTCGCACCCCGAATGGATGCGTAGGATTCGGTATTTCCACCAGGATGGCGTCGATCATCGGCAAATCCGAGGCCACGGGCACCCGGTAATCCAGAAAGCCCGCGTTTTCCAGCTTACCGTCTTTATCGTACATGTAGGCTTCATTCAGCGCCCAGCCAATACCCTGGGCGGCGCCGCCTTGCAATTGCCCTTCCACGTAACCGGGATGAATGGCCCGGCCTACATCCTGTACGGCCGTGTAACGCAGGACCGTGACAAAGCCTGTTTCCGGATCAACTTCGACATCGCAGATATGGGTGCCAAAGCCGGGGCCCGCGCCCTTGGCATTGATGTCAGCATGCCCGCTTATGGGACCACCTGTTTTGTTGGCGACGGCGGCCAGTGCAGCCAACGACATGGGTTCAAAATCCCCCACGTTGGTCGATGCAGGCTTGGCATGGCCATCTTCCCAAACCACGCCATCCACATCTACGCCCCAGATCTTTGCGGCCCGGGCACGTAGCTCATCGACGGCTGCTTTGGCGGCATCTACAACGGCCATGCCGGTGGCGAATGTTACTCGGCTGCCCCCCGTGACAAAATGATAGCCGATCGCGTCAGTGTCCACCACGCTCGGCTTGACCTTGGTAACGTCTATACCCAGCACTTCGGCTGCCATAATCGCCATGGAGGCGCGGGAGCCGCCAATATCCGGGCTGCCTTCGGTCAAGGAAACCGTGCCGTCTTCGTTTATCCGGATACCGGCACAGGATTCACCACCAATATTGAACCAAAAGCCCGTGGCGACACCCCGGCCCTGATTTGGCCCCAGAGGTATCTTGTAATGCTCGGTCGCCTTGGCCGCTTCCAGGGTCTCCTGCATCCCGATGGTGCCAAAAGTCACGCCATAAGCTGCCTTCGTACCTTCCCGGGCCCCATTCTTGGCGCGGAACTCAATGGGATCAATACCCAGTTTTTCCGCTAATTCGTCAACGACTGACTCGACACCGTATTCCGAGATCGGCGCGCCGGGCGCCCGATAGGCCACAACTTTTTGCCGATTCGATACAACGTCAAAACCAACCACCCGCACGTTCTCCAAATCGTAGGGCGCGAACGCGGTCATGGCCGCGGGCCCAACGGGCGAGCCAGGAAACGCACCAGCTTGGAAATAAAGAGTGGCATCACCGGCGGTGATCCGGCCATCCTTGGTTGCGCCAATCTTGATTGTCATGGCCGCGCCGGAGGTCGGGCCGGAAGCCCGAAAGACTTCTTCGCGCGACATGACCATGCGCACTGGGCGCCCGGCCTTGTGCGATAGCATGATCGCCAGGGGTTCCAGATAAACAGTAGTTTTGCCACCAAAGCCGCCGCCGATTTCCGCCGCCGTCACTTTGATTTTCGACATTTCGATCTTCAGCAGTCCCGCACAGAACGAGCGCACCATGAAATGGCCCTGGCTAGAGCACCAGACATCCACTTTCCCATCCTGGCCCATGTCCGCCACCACTGCATGGGGCTCTATATAGCCTTGATGCACCGGCTCAGTGGTGAAGTTACGTTCGATGACGATGTCGGCCTGGGCAAACCCAGCGTCAACGTCACCTAAAGCGAATTCCACCCGGTTGGCCACATTCGAGGCTTTTTCCGGTTTCGGCTTTACCCCACCCGTGAAGATGTGATCGTGTAATACCGGTGCGTCGTCCTTCATCGCATCCAGAACGTCGATGACATGGGGTAGAACTTCATATTCGACCTTGATCAGTGCCGCCGCGCGCTCGGCGATATCGTTGGTCGTCGCAGCTACCGCAGCCACCGTGTGGCCCGCGTAAAGGACTTTCTGCCGCGCGATAACGTTCTCGGCCAGATCCCGAAAGTTGATCATCGCCTCGCCGGCGGCAACCAGTTTGGATTCCGCCTCGGGCATGTCCGCCGCTGTAACCACGGCCTTGACGCCCTTCAGGGCCTCGGCCTTCGAAGTGTCGATGGATATGATGCGCGCATGGGCATGGGGGCTACGGACGACCTTGCCCTCTAACATGCCGGGCAAGGTCAAATCCGCGCCATACATGGCCCGACCGGTTACCTTATCAACCCCATCAGGACGTATGGTGCGCGTGCCGACCCACTTAAATTGTTTTGGTTGTTCGTTCATGCTCATGCTCCCCGCATGTCAGCAGCCGTGTCCATGACGGCGCGAATAATTTTGTCATAGCCAGTGCAGCGACAAAGATTTCCGGCCAACCAATAGCGCACTTCAGTCTCGGTCGGATCGTTATTGATATCCAGCAAAGCCTTAGCCGCGATCAGAACGCCGGGGGTGCAGAAGCCACATTGCAAGGCGGCCTCTTCCAGGAATTTTTGCTGCAGAGGGTGGAGTTCATCGCCATCCGCCATGCCTTCGATCGTCTCGACGGTTTTGCCTTCGGCTTCCACGCCCAGTACCAGACAGGAGCAAACCAGCCTGCCGTCCAGCATAACGCTGCAGGCCCCACAGTCGCCCGATGAGCAACCTTCCTTTGTACCGGTCAGGCCGACCTGATCGCGCAAAACATCCAACAGAGTTTCCTGTGGCTCGCACAGGTATTCGGTCTCTTCGCCATTTATCGTCGTCGTAATGTGTTGTTTCGCCATTATTTGCTCCTTGCGCGATCGGCCGCTATGGCGGCTGCCCGCGAGGCTAATACGCCCGCGACCTTTGTGCGGTATTCAATCGTGCCACGTTTGTCATTGATCGGAGTGGCCGCCGCCCTGGCGGCCGCCGAGACGGCCGCTAGGGCGGCATCGTCAACCTTGCTGCCAACCAAGGCAGCGGCGGCATCGGCCACGATTATGGTCGTCGGGCCGACGGCGCCCAGAACTACACAAGCTTCGGTGCAGGTGCCCTTGTCGTCCAAAACGAGATTAACCCCGGCGCCGACTATGGCGATATCCATCTCGGTACGTGGGATCATCCGCAAATAGGCGTCCGAGGCGTGCGCCGGGCGCGCCGGCAGCTTGATATCGACGATAAATTCACCGGCACCCAACGAAGTCTTACCGGGGCCCGTGGGAATATCCTTGACCGGAACTTCGCGCCGGCCATTGGGGCCCGCAACGGTGCAGGTGGCACCGGCGGCAATCAATGCTGGCACACTGTCGGCGGCCGGAGACGCGTTGCACAGATTGCCTGCCATGGTGGCACGACTCTGTACCTGGGTAGAGCCGATCAGCTCTGCCCCTTCAACTATGCCGGGCCAGGCCGCAGTCAAATCGGCATGCTCGCCCATTTCTGCTCCAGCTACCGATGCGCCGATTCTAAAGCCGTCGCCAGCAACAGAAATGCCCTTTGTTTCGGCTATTCCCTTGATATCGACTATCAGGCCCGGGCTAGTCATCCCGGCCCGCATTTGCACTAATAGATCCGTGCCGCCCGCAAGTACACGCGCGGCACCTTTCGCGCCGGCCAAAAGCGCTACCGCCTCATCGACCGTGCTAGGGGCTTCGTATCGCATCCCGCTCATATCGCTCCCTATGAGTTACTCCGGTTTTACTGCCCAACAATGGGTAACCGGCACCATGTCAAATTGTTTCCATCAACTAACCAGTACGTACGCCAGTTGCTTATTGCTTCCAAACGCAGACGCATGCTTACGCCAGTGTTTCTGCCATAGCAAGGCGTAAGAAAGCCGGCACGTCCGGTCACATCCCTATCCTACACCGCAAGATATGGATGCGCCAAGTCAAGAGGTTGCCTGTGTCAGTAGCGAATGATATGTCCGGATTTTGTAGCAGACGATATGTCCGGTCTTTGGAAGCGTTCCA
>JAQBYC010000116.1 GCA_027623205.1 Pseudomonadota bacterium
CCATCAGTTCCCATTGACGGTCAGTGATAACAAAACGCTCTTTACGCATCCAAACCTCCTGCAAAAGGATAGCTTGAATCACATTTCAGAGTCCGTGTGAATCCTGAATCTCAACAGGCCCTAGTCAGTCTCGCCCGCGACCATGTTATCCAATCGGGCGATGCGCTGATACAGCCGATGGCTACGGCGCAAAAGATCGCTTAGATAGGGGGGTAACTGTGCGGGGTCCAATGCGCCCTCGTCCAGACAGATTTCGCTGCCGCCCAGGCGCCAGCTGTCATCGCGCACTTCCTCGCGGCTCAATTCTCCCTGATGCACGGCCCGTTGAACCAGCAGCCATGCCATCATGTTGGTCAAACGTGAAGTTAGGCGCATCATTTCCACCGAGAAATGGGGCGCAACATCGATCGCTAGTTCGCGCGATTCTTCCTCGCCATAGTCGCGCAGATAGTCGCGAGCCTCGCGGGTCAACGCCAAGGCCTCGTCAAATGTGCGACCAAAAAAGGCGGTCGGGGCCTTTTTCGCCAGCGAGCTCGATCCTATACTCGTCATTGCACTATTATGGCCTCAAAGGATTAACAAATTCAAATCGCTCTACCTTGCAATAGAGCTACCGGCTTCCTACATCTGGGTTGTCCGGATGCCGCAAGCGGGTTCGGACATACACGCGGGTCCGGCCAATCTTGGCGGGTCCGAGGAACCGTAGGTATTGCTTCGAAAGGAGGGTATCACGCCATGCGTAGATACGATTTAGCACCATTGTTACGTTCATCCGTTGGCTTTGATCGTTTTGACCAGCTGTTTGACGCAGCAAGGAGAAGTGATGGGGCCGCGAACCCGTATCCCCCATACAACATTGAAAAAGTGGGAGACGATTACCGCATTACCATGGCGGTCGCAGGCTTCAGCGAGGCCGATATCGAGATCACGGCAAAGGAAAACACCCTGATCGTAGAAGGCCGCCCCCTGGCGGAGCGTGAAGGGGTGGATTATCTGCATCGCGGTATCGCCGGCCGGGCCTTCGAACGTCGCTTCCAATTGGCGGAAAATGTGAAGGTAACGGGCGCCAAACTGGAAAATGGTCTGCTGCATGTGGATTTGCAGCATCAAACGCCGGAACATATGAAACCAAGGCGGATCGAAATTCTTAAAGCGGCTGCCTAGGGCATGTTTCTTCTAAACATGCCCGGACTCTTAAGAAAAGAGCAATTGAACCTAATGTGCTCAGACCCTTTAAGGTAGGGCAATTGAACCGATCGCTTGAGTTGCGTTAGCGACCGAAAACAATTGAGAATTGCTTTCGTCCGGCATCATGGGCGGCAAAACGGGCTCACTATTTTGGGATAGTGGGCCCGCTCTCGTTTGGCTGCATGACATCCGATACCTTCTTTACTTTGCCTTAATAATCTATATATATAAAAATATCTTTATGTTGTTGCGGCGGCAGGGTGCCAGATTGGCCGTGAATGCGGCTTCCGGCCCGGACTGCAATTGGGGCAGAATGATGGAATTGTTATTGCAAGGGCTGCGCGCGGCTGCGGAACCGACGAGGCTGCGCCTTTTGTCCTTATGCGCCCACGCTGAACTGACGGTGACGGAATTGACCCAGATCCTGGGTCAAAGTCAGCCGCGGGTATCCCGTCATTTAAAGTTGCTATGCGAGGCGGGATTGCTGGAACGTCATCGCGAAGGGACCTGGGCATATTATCGTCTGGCGGATGTCTCCGAATGCGCCCATCTGGCGCGCACGCTGGTGGATCTGATCCCTGACTGCAATGATGCCCTGACCCGGGATCTAGGCCGGTTGGGGGCAATCAAACAGGTCAGGGCGGCAACGGCGGCGGATTACTTTCGCGCCAATGCCGAGCGCTGGGATGAAATCCGCTCTCTTTATGTGCCGGAGCAGGACGTGGAGGCGGCATTGCTGAACGCCGTCGGTGATGGCCCCATAAACGATTTTTTGGACATCGGTACCGGTACCGGCCGAATTCTTGAGGTTTTCGCTTCGCGCATTAATCGCGGAACAGGCATTGATTTGTCCCACGAAATGTTGCAAATCGCTCGCGCCAAGCTGGAGACTGCCGGCCATCGCCATTGCCAGGTTCGCCATGGTGATATGTATAATTTGCAACTGCCGACCAGCGAATTCGACGTTTTGGTGGTGCATCAGGTGCTGCACTACGCCGAAGATCCGGCCGTCGTGATTTCCGAGGCGGCGCAGACCCTGCGCCCGGGCGGCAAACTTCTGGTGGTCGATTTCGCTGCCCACGATCAGGAGTTTCTGCGTGCCGATCACCAACACCGCTGGTTGGGCTTCGAGCCGGAGCAGGTCAGTGCCTGGTGTGCCGAGGCCGGGTTAAAGGCTCAGACGCCCCGCGAATTGGCCGGACGGCGTTTGACCGTATTGATTTGGCTCGCCGTGCGCGAAGGGGTTACGCCGTCATGATGCCACCTGTCCAGGATAGCCGCGTGTTTTCATCGAACGCCATGGGACCGCTTTCAGTTTCGTTTGAATTTTTCCCGCCTAAGACAGAGGCCATGGCCGCGCAGTTGTGGCGGGCCATGGAACGTTTGCGCCCGCTTGGGCCGGCATTTGTCTCTGTTACCTATGGTGCGGGCGGCAGCACGCGCCAGCGCACCCATGATACCGTCATGCGTATTCAGGATGAAGGCGGCCTGCCGTGTGCCGCCCATTTGACCTGCGTTGGGTCCAGCCGCGATGAAATTACCGCTATTGCCAAAGGCTATTGGGATAAGGGGATCCGCCATTTGGTTGCCTTGCGCGGCGACGCTCCGGACGGTGAGGACAAATTCAAAAATCACCCGGACGGTTTTTCGAACGCCGCGGAATTGGTCGCTGGTTTGCGCCTTGTGGCGGATTTCGAGATATCCGTGGCGGCTTACCCGGAAATGCACCCGAATTCGCCGTCCAGCCAGGCTGACCTGGATAATTTGAAACGTAAGATAGACGCCGGCGCCAATCGCGCGATAACGCAATTCTTCTTTGATGCGGATACCTATCTACGCTTTTTGGAACGGGCCCGCGCCGCCGGTATCTGGGTGCCCATCGTGCCGGGTATTCTGCCGGTCAGCAACTTCATCCAGGCGGCCCGCTTTGCCAAGGCCTGCGGCGCCGCCATGCCCGCCTGGATGGCGCATTTGTTTGAGGGTTTGGAAGACGACCCCGAAATTCGGCAGATGGTCGCCGTCACGGCGGCGGCGGAACAGTGCCGGCGGCTGCAAACCGCCGGCGTTACGGATTTTCACTTCTACACATTGAACAGGGCCGATCTGACCTATGCGATCTGCCATATACTGGGTCTGCGCCCGAATGGCGATCGACCTGGAAGGATACCCGCATGACGGATTTATTGGCACATCTGCGCGAGGAGGTGTTGCTGTGCGATGGCGCCATGGGCAGCCGTGTGCAGCAAGCCGACCTGGATGTCGAGATCGACTATTGGGGCCAGGAGAATTGTACCGAGGTGCTGAATTTGAGCCGCCCGGACATTATCCGCGAGATTCAACGGGGCTTCGTTGCCGCCGGTGCCGATATCCTGTTGACCAATACCTTTGGCGGCTCGCCGATCACGCTGTCTGAATTCGACTTGGCGGACCGGGCCCATGAAATTAACTGCCGGGCGGCGGAATTGGCTCGGGAATCCCTGGATGATTTTCACCGCGACGGCGTGCGCCGCTATGTTCTGGGCTCAATCGGGCCGGGCACCAAATTGCCCAGCCTGGGCCAGATCAGCTATGACGAACTTGAAGCCGCGCTGGCGCTCCAGGCGGGCGGCTTGCTGGCCGGCGGCGTCGACGGCATCATGATTGAAACCGTACAGGATATTCTGCAGCTAAAGGCAGCGGTCAACGGCGCGCGCATCGCCATGGCCGAGTCCGGCCGTGAAGTGCCGCTGCTTACGCAGGTCACCGTGGAAACCACGGGCACCATGCTGGTGGGCACCGACATCGCCGCCGCGGCAACGGTCATTCATGCCTTGGGCGTGGAGGCCATGGGACTCAACTGCGCCACCGGTCCACGGGAGATGGCCGAGCATGTGCGCTGGCTATCGGAACAATGGCCCGGCATCATTACCATACAACCCAACGCCGGCTTGCCGGAATTGATCGATGGCCAGCCCAGTTATCCCCTGGCGCCGGAGGAACTGGCCGATTGGGCCCGCCGCTTCGTGGTTGAGGATGGCGTCAATCTGATAGGCGGTTGTTGCGGCACCATAACAACCCATATCAAGGCTCTGAATGATATGTTGGAGGGTCTGGGCCAGGGCCGGCGGCCAAAGCCCAGCCCGCGGCAGTCTCATTGGGTACCAGGCGTCGCGTCGCTGTACGGACAGACCCCCTATCGGCAAGAGAACGCCTATTTATCCATCGGCGAGCGTTGCAATGCCAACGGCTCGAAAAAATTCCGCGAATTGCAGGAAGCCGAAGACTGGGACGGCTGCGTCGCCATGGGCCGGGAACAGACCAAGGAGGGTTCCCACGCCCTGGATATTTGCACCGCCTTTGTGGGCCGGAATGAATTGGTCGATATGAGCGCCATGGTTACCCGCATGCGCGGCGCCGTGCATGCCCCTCTGGTCCTCGATTCAACGGAATATCCGGTGCTGGAGGGCGCCCTGAAACTATACGGGGGCAAGCCCCTGATCAACTCCATCAATTTCGAGGATGGCGAAGAACCGGCGGCCATGCGCCTTGCCTTGGCGCGGAAATTCGGCTGTGGCGTTATCGCCCTGACCATTGATGAAGAGGGCATGGCCAAAACGGCGGATGCCAAAGTTGAATTGGCGAAGCGATTGCACGACTATGCGGTCAATCAACATGGTCTGGCACCCGAGGATCTGTTGTTCGATCCCTTGACCTTTACCATTTGCACCGGCAATGCCGACGACCGTCGCCTTGGCTTGGAAACCCTCGATGCAATCGAACGGATCGCCAAGGAATTGCCGCAATGCCAAATCATCCTGGGTCTGTCCAATATCTCGTTCGGTTTGAAGCCGGCCGCCCGCCATGTCTTGAATTCGGTCTTTTTGCAGCATGCCCTGGACAGGGGCATGACCGGCGCCATTCTGCACCTGTCGAAAATTTTACCCCTGCATTCGATCCCGGCGGACGAGGCAAAGGCGGCCGAGGATCTGATCTATGACCGCCAGCGCGAGGGCTATGACCCTCTGCATGCCTTCATTGGCCTGTTCCAGGACCGTACAACGTCTACGGCAAAAAAGGAGCGCCCCGCCGCTGTCGAGGAACGTTTGAAGCTGCGCATCATCGATGGCGACCGGCCTGGTCTGGAAGACGATCTGGACGAGGCGATGCAGGCCCATGCGCCGCTGGCCATCGTCAACGATATCCTGTTGGGCGGCATGAAGGTCGTGGGCGAATTATTCGGATCGGGTCAGATGCAATTGCCTTTCGTGTTGCAGTCCGCCGAGACCATGAAGGCATCCGTAGCCTATTTGGAACCGCACATGGAGCGCAGCGCGGATAGCCGAAAGGGCACCATCGTTCTAGCCACGGTAAAAGGCGATGTGCATGACATAGGCAAAAATCTCGTCGATATCATCTTAACCAACAACGGCTATCAGGTGATAAATCTGGGTATCAAGCAGCCCATCGCTGCGATTATCGAGGCGGCGGCGAAACATAACGCGGATGCGGTCGGGATGTCAGGACTGTTGGTCAAATCAACCACCATCATGCGTGATAATCTAGAGGAGATGTCCCGGCAACAAGTTAATCTGCCGGTGATGCTGGGCGGGGCCGCGTTGACACGTGGTTTCGTCGAGGAGGATTGCGCGCAAGCCTATGCGGCGGCTTCTGGTCGGGTCGCCTATGCCCGCGATGCGTTCGACGGCTTGGATCTGATGGCCAAGGTTGTCGAGGGCAGGTTTGACGACTATATCGCCGAGCGGGATCGCAAACGTGAAGGCCGGCCCACCAACAAACGGCGCAAGCTGGGCCAGCCAACCCTGATGCCGCGGCCTCTTGATCTGGCGGAGGTGCGTACCCGCCGCGAGGAATTGCACAAAGGCGTGGCTGTTCCCGATGCGCCGTTTCTTGGTCACCGCATTATCGAGCAGGTGGGGATCAAGGCGCTGTTGCCCTATCTGAACGAACGCATGCTGTATCAATTCCATTGGGGCTATCGCAAGCGCGGGCGGCCCCTGGCGGAATATATGAAGTGGGCCCGGACCGAGATAAAACCGATCCTGCTGGATCTGGTGGCCCGTTGCGAGGCAGAGGACATCCTTCAACCCCGCGCCGTATACGGCTTTTTCCCGGCTGCCAGCGAAGGCGATGACCTGGTGCTATATGACCCCGACGGCGGCGGCGAAGTGGCCCGGTTCCCCTTGCCCCGCCAGAACCGCGCCGGCGGCCTGTGCATCGCCGATTTCTTCCGCCAAGTGGATTCCGGGGTCCGGGATGTGATTGGCCTGCAGGCGGTGACGATTGGCCAGCATGCCTCCGAGGTCGCGCGGCAATGGTTCGACGACGACCGGTATCAGGACTATTTGTACCTGCATGGCCTGGGCGTGGAGATGGCCGAGGCCATGGCGGAGTATGTGCACAAACGAATCAGGGCTGAGCTGGGCTTCGGCGATCAGGATGCCCGCGGCAACGACGCGCTGTTGAATCAGGGCTATCGCGGTTCTCGCTATTCCTTTGGTTATCCGGCCTGCCCGACCATGTCCGATCAACGCAAAATTCTCGACCTTTTGCAGGCGAACCGGATTGACCTGATCATGGGAGACGAGGACCAGTTGCACCCGGAGCAATCAACCTCCGCCATCATCGTGCATCATCCACAGGCAAAATATTTCAGCGTCTGAGCGCTCCCAGCCTGCGCTGATCCAGGGTTTACTGAAAACGGCCTAAACTGGGTCGGCATCGATCAGGATGCCGGCCAGCACGGCCGGTTCTTCGCCATGGTTGATCCAGGCGTGGTTGGTGCCGCGTTGGACCACCACGTCCATGGGTTCCATTTCGACCTCGCCTTCATCAAGGATCAGGCTGACCTTTCCCGACAGCAGGATGATGTAGTCGACCGTGTTGGTTTTATGCATGCCGGGCTGAGCCGCGGTATGATCATGGGCGTCGGTGGCACCCATTTTTGCAAAATTTTCCGCATCCCGTCGGGCTCGCTCTTCCGCCGTGATGGCTGCATCCCAGGCGGCCGGCCTGATCTGGAAATATCGAAAAACGCTGCCCTGTCCGGGCGGCGCCAGGGTGACCTGCCGATCGGCAGCATCGTTATCGCCAAGGTTTTTTGCCGGTGTGGCATCCGTGCGCCACAGATCCGTCAGTCCGCGTCCCTGTTGGCTGGGGTTTTCCAGAACATGAGGCGATGGGCCATCGTGGATGACAATGGATTTCCCTTTGTCATTGTGGCCGGTTACGATCCGCCGGACAGGTCTTAACATTGTGCATTTCCTCCCAAAGCACTCCTAAAGCATGTTTCTTCGAAACATGCCCGGGCTCTTAAGAATAGAGCAATTGTACCAATTACTTAAGTCGCGATAGCGACTCCGATTCATTGAAAATTGTGCTAATCGAATGTTGCTCCAGCCATTATTGCAGGAGGTCGGCTTGCATGAAATCCGTGCCGTGAAAATGTTTGTACGGTGCCAGCGGAACTGAAATAAAAGCCCCGCGTGCTTGCTGGCTGCGCGGGGCTTTTCTGTTTGATCCAATGGGGCTTGGCCACAGTGCTGTTCGAAGCGTCGTCTGTTGATCCATCCCCATCTCTCGACCACGAGATCGAGTTTTGGCTTGTATCGACTGGTCAGGTGGCGTTGCGTTCAATCGCCTCTCCCATTGATTATCGATGGAAGAACGCTACCGTATTATGTAAAATAATGCAAGCCTGATATTGAACCGGCGCGCCTACCACTGGATCACCCCGCCATCGTAGTTACGGAAGCCGCCATTGTCCGCGGCAGTCAATCCGGCAATGACATTGCGGATGCCACCGGCGCTTTCTTCCGGCGAAATATCGGCGCTCGAACCGCCCATGTCCGTGCGCACCCAGCCGGGATGAACGCAGATGGCGATGACTCCTTGCGGTCCCAGGTCATTGGCTAAAATCTTCATCACCATGTTCACGGCTGCCTTGGAAGATCGGTAGACGATGGAGTTTGTTGCGCTGGTTTCACCGATCGAACCCATCCGGGAGGAAATCGTGATCAGTTTTTTCTGCGTGCTAGCCGCAACATTGTCGGCGAAAGCCTCTGCCACGCGCATGGGTCCCATTGCGTTGGTAACCAGGCAGCCCCGCCAGGCGTCGTAATCGATACCGCCCCTGGCGGCATTGCGCTGTCCCATGATGCCGGCATTGTTCAACAGTACATCGAAAGGTTGATCGCCGATTTCCGCTTTCAGTGCGGCGACGGACGATCCCTGATCCACGTCCAGTTGATGGACCGTGACACGACCGTCCGACCGGGCGGCGATGTCGTTTAACTCGCTTGCCTGCCCAGGTGTGCGGCAGCAGGCGAAAATGCGCCAACCATCGGCATTGTATTGGCGAACGAACTCCAACCCAATGCCCCGGGAGGCGCCCGTGATCATGATGTTTTGCATCAATGGAACATAGCGCATTTGGCGCCGTCGTGGAACCGCCGCCACGCCGAAATTCGACTAAGAATTCAACTATAAAAACCGGCGGTAAACCCGATTGGCGACAATCGGCAGCATGTACATGGGCAGTTGTGCCAGGGCGAAAAAGATCACCACCTCCATCTGCGCCCGATCGGCCAGTACAGCCAGGATCAGGGCCATGTTACAGTTTCCGGCCATATGCCCGGCGGTAAAGGCCAGCCGCCGCCCGGCAGGCAGAAAGACCAGGGAACCCAGAACTTGCAGGCTGGCATTGGCGGTGAAGGCCGCGGCAATAGTCAGCAGAACGAAAGCGGGCCGAGCGAAGAAAAATTCCGTGACCCCCGCCATAATGGCGATGCCAATGACCATCAGGCCAACAACCATCAGACCGTCCATATGACCGGCATGACGGTGCAGCGCGGCTGGCGTCAGCAGCCAGCGTTTGACAACGATGGCCAGAGCGAATCCGCCACCGATCATGAATGCCAACCGGCCCATGAACTCGATCAGGCTGATCTGCAACTCCAACCCCAGCAACCACAAGGCCATCACCGGCAAGGTGAAGGGCAATAAGATATGGTTCAAAACAACCACGGCGATGGCAAAGGCGGCATCCAGTCCTAGGATCAGGGCAAACGTGGGCGCCGAGGCGATCGGCGCCGAAGCCGCCATCAGGACCAGGCCGACGGCCAGGCCGCCCGACACGCCAAAGGCCGAAACCGCGCCCGCCATGGCGATGGGCGAGACAAACAGGGCGAAGCCGGTGAAAAGTAGTAGCAATACTGGACGCCGCAGAAAAACGCTGACATCACCGAAATCCAACCGTATCAGGGCCAAGGTCAGATTAATGAAGATGGCCGGCGCCAGGGCGGGGCGCATCAGGTCGGCCAGGGGCGGCAGCAACAGGCCGATTAAAACACCGGCGGCCAGAAATTTGGTGGCGTGGCGGGCCAGAAAGGTCAGGCCATTTGAGATGTTTTTCATCTGCCGGCCCAGACCTATCGGCTTACCGCGATCATAATGACACCGGGAACCACCAACAATACCGCCAACAGGCTGTTGCGGGTGATGGTCTCCCGACGGACCAGAAAGGCACTCAATAGCAGGGTAAGAATGGGTGAGGCCGATACCAGAGGGATGACCACGATTACCTCACCCAGTTTCAATGCGGTATTCAGGCTATAGACTGAAATGCCGTTGATCACGCCTGCCAATGCGAACCACCCGGTACCGTGGGCCCTGCCCAGTCTCGGCAGAGCCCGCCGCCGGGCGCCATAGACCAGCAAGGCAATGATCAGCGAGACGGAGAAGCTGACCAGCCCGGCGAAATAGGCACTGGGCAGGTCGATCATGGCGAACTTGGTCAGCACATCGCCAGCGGCACGGATCAAAGCGGCGGCCAAGGGCAAGGAAAGGGCCCATAGGGGCCAGGTTGCACGGCGCCCCCAACCGCCCTGTTGCGCCAATACAATAGAGCCGCCCATGATCGCCATGGTGCCCAGCACAATTGGCAGAGTCAGATGCTCGCCCAGGAAAAACACCCCGAAGGCCGCGGCGAACAATGGTGAGGTGGCCGCCAGGGTGCTGGTCGGGGTCGGGCCCAGGTGATGTACGCTCAACAACGAGGCATTGGCGGACAAAACCGGCTTGAACAGGCCTACGGCGGCGAACAGCGCCGCCGCAGGGGTGAACCAATACCAGCTTTCGACCAGCCACGGCGCCAACAACCAGTAGCATAGGACGGTGGCGGCGATCTGGATGAGTGAGCCGGTTTCGGAATCCGTATGGCGCAGGCCTTGATGCAGAACCAGAATGGAGATTGCAAACAAGGTGGCTGACGTCAACGCCAGCAGAATTGGCGCCAGATCCTGCAATCCGGCGATGTCCGGCATCTGCTACAGCGAGGCCGCGGCGCGGGCAGCCTGATCATACAGGCCCGACAAGACCCGCAGCACACGCGCCGCTTCACCAATTTCGCGGTTATCCTGACCCAGGGCGGCGTGACTGGCGATCAGGCAGGATTCGCGAATATCCCGATAGCGCCGGCAGGCGGCCTGACCTGCCTCGTTTGTGGCATGAAAGGTCTCCTTGCCTCGGCGATGGGCGGTTACCAGGTCCATTCTGGCCAGCTTCTTCAGGGAGTAATTCACCACATGGCTGTCTTCAACATTCAGCAGGAAGCATAGATCGGACAGCCGCTTTTCCCGCTCCCGGTGGTTGACCAGATGCAGGACCAGGACGTCCAGGGCGCCAAGGCCGTCCTGCCCCGCCGCCGCCATGCAATGGACAATCCAACGATGATAGGCATTGACCGCCATGTTTAGGCCGAATTCGAACTCGCTTAATTCGGTTGATTGCTCCGACACCAGATGGGCGGAGGAAACGATGGGCGGTCCACTCATGACCTGGCCTTTCCATAGGCGCCGCTCGTCGGCGTTTGGATGACGAATACGTCCTCCGCGCCCATTTCCGCGCTGTCGCAGCCGGACAGCTCTTCGTGGCGGCCATCTGCCCGCTCGATCCAACAGCGCCCCGGTTGGCCATCACCACCGCCGGCGATACCGTGCGGCGCCACCACCCGCCGGCTGGACAGGATCGACGCGGTCATCGGTTTTAAAAACCGAATGCGGCGCAAGGTGCCGGAACCGCCATTGTAGGCGCCTTGGCCACCGGAATTGGGCCGGATCGAAAAGCTATCCAATAGCACCGGAAAGCGCCATTCCAGTATTTCAGGATCGGTCAGACGCGAATTGGTCATATGGGCGTGCACAGCGTCAGTGCCATTGAATCCAGGACCTGCCGGGGTACCGCTGCAGATGGTTTCGTAATATTGCAGCGCATCGTCGCCAAAGGTGAAGTTGTTCATGGTGCCCTGGCAGGCGGCCAGGCGGCCCAGGGCGCCAAACAGACAGTCGACGATATTCTGCGATGTTTCCACGTTACCCGCGACCACGGCGGCGGGAAACTTGGGGTTCAACATGCAGTTGTCCGGGATCACCAATTCAATCGGTTTCAGGCAGCCGGAGTTGAGGGGAATATCGTCCTCCACCAACGAGCGGAAGACATACAAAACGGCGGCCCGGCTGACGGCGGTCGGGGCGTTGAAGTTCGTCTCCAACTGGGCGGAAGTGCCCGTGAAGTCGATCTTGGCTGTGCGCTGCCCATGATTGATGGACACCTGTACCTTAATTTTGGAGCCGTCATCCAGGGGGCATTCAAAGCTGCCTGTCTTTAGTACATCGATGACCCGGCGCACCGATTCCTCGGCATTATCCTGGACGTGGCCCATGTAGGCATGCACCACATCCAGGCCGAAATGTTCCACTACCCGACGCAACTCCTGCACACCCTTTTCACAGGCGGCGATCTGGGCCTTCAAATCAGCGATATTACTGTCGGGATTGCGGGAGGGATAGCGGCCGGAAGCCAGAACGGCACGGATTTCAGCCTCCAAAAATCGTCCCCGGTCGACCAGCTTGATGTTATCGATCAAGACGCCTTCTTCTTCCACGGTGCGGCTATATGGCGGCATGGATCCGGGACTGATGCCACCGATTTCGGCATGGTGACCGCGGGAGGCCACATAGAACAGCACCTTTGCCGCCTCGCCCGCGCTATCGTCATCGAACACAGGCGTAATTACGGTGACATCCGGTAAATGGGTGCCGCCGTTGTAGGGCGCATTCAGGACAAATACGTCACCGGGCCGCATCGCGTCGGAATGGACACGGATTACTGCCTTGATGGATTCGTCCA
Source organism: Pseudomonadota bacterium (assembly GCA_027623205.1). Taxonomy (GTDB): domain Bacteria; phylum Pseudomonadota; class Alphaproteobacteria. The sequence continues at coordinate 12,373 of JAQBYC010000116.1, forward strand.
TGGATCCCAGGTGCACCGGCATATGGGGGGCGTTGGCGATCAATTCACCATCCTGGTCAAACACCGCGCAGGAAAAGTCCAGCCTTTCCTTGATATTGACCGAATTGGTGGTCTTTTCCAGCACCAGGCCCATCTGCTCGGCAATGGACATGAATAGGTTATTGAAGATTTCGAGCATTACCGGATCCACATCCGTGCCGATGGCCACGCGTTTTGGCAAGGGCACGATGCGGGTCAGAATCAGGTGTCCGACGTTGGTCAGGACGGCCTGCCAGCCCGGCTCTATCACTGTAGTTGCCGTATCCTCGCGCAGAATGGCGGGGCCGCTGACCTTGTCGCCTGGGCGCAAATCATTGCGGTCGATGACGGGCGTCGCATGATAGGCGCCGGCCATATAGGCCTGCACAACCGCCAGCGGCGGGATCGTATCAAGGCGGCTGCCGCCGCTGGAGTCCAGGGCCACATCCTCCACTGGTTCGCCGGCGCCTACGGCTTCGATCGAGACCGCTTCGACCACATGCGCCTTGCTCGGGTCAATGAAGCCAAATTGCTGGCGATGGGCCTCTTCGAAAGCCCTCACGATGGCTCCTTCGTCGGCAAAATCCACCACCAGGGCGGTATCTGTGCCTTGGTAGCGTAGATGCACCTTGCGCAGAATAGTGATCCGCCGGTCGTCTATGTCCTGGCCGTGTAACTCGGCCAAACCATCCGCCGCCAGTTCATCCAGTGTGGCGGTCAATTCCGTCATCAGGGCATCGTCCAAAACCGACTCGACCGCCCGTTCGCGCATGGCCCGGACATCCGCCAGACCCATGCCATAGGCCGATAGCACCCCCGCCAGAGGATGGATGAAGACTGTCTTCATGGCCAGCGCGTCGGCGACCAGACAGGCATGTTGCCCGCCCGCGCCGCCAAAGCAGCTCAACACATACTCCGAGACATCGTAGCCGCGCTGGATCGAAATTTTTTTGATGGCATTGGCCATATTTTCGACGGCAATGGTCAAATATCCCTCCGCAACGGCCTCCGCGGTCATGGCTTCACCGCCAGACTTGCCGATTTCTGCCACCAGCGTGACGAATTTTTCCGCCACGGCTTCACGGTTGAGAGGTTCGTCGCCGTTCGGACCGAAAACCTTTGGAAAATACTCCGGGTTCAACTTGCCCAGCATGACATTGCAGTCGGTCACGGCCAAGGGTCCGCCGCGGCGATAGCAGGCTGGGCCGGGATAGGCCCCCGCGGAATCCGGTCCGACCGAAAAGCGGGCGCCGTCATAATGTAGAACCGACCCGCCGCCGGCGGCGACGGTGTGAATATGCATCATGGGCGCGCGCATGCGGACACCAGCGACCTCGCTTTCAAAGGCCCGCTCGAAGGCGCCGGCGTAATGGGAGACATCCGTGGACGTGCCGCCCATGTCAAAGCCGATTATCTTTTTGAATCCAGCCATCGCCGTGGTGCGCACCGCGCCGACCACGCCGCCCGCGGGCCCGGACAGTATACAATCCTTGCCCTGGAACAGGTTGGCATCGGTAAGCCCGCCATTGGATTGCATGAACATCAGACGAACATCGCCCAATTCGGCTGCGACCCGATCCACATATCGGCGCAGAATCGGCGAAAGGTAGGCATCGGCGACGGTGGTGTCGCCACGGCCAACCATTTTCATCAATGGGCTAACATGATGCGAGGTAGAAATCTGCGTAAAGCCGATTTCTCCCGCGATATCCGCCACCGCTTTTTCGTGGGCGGTATAGCGATAGCCGTGGATAAAGACAATGGCGCAGGCCCGTATGCCGTCATCATAGGCCGCCTGCAGGCCCGTGCGGGCGGCCCCGAGGTCGACGGTCGTGCGCTCTTCACCTTGGGCCGTGAACCGGCCCGCAACTTCGCAAACCCGCTCGTACAGCATTTCCGGCAGTTTTACGTTCAGGTCGAATAGGCGCGGACGATTTTGATAGCCGATGCGTAATACATCACGGAAACCCTTGCTCGTTACCAGCACGGTGCGGTCGCCCTTGCGCTCCAGCAGGGCGTTGGTGCCGACCGTCGTCCCCATTTTTACGGTAGCGATGCGGTCCGTGGGAATGGCCTCGGTCTTGGCGACACCAAGCAGATCGCGGATACCTTGTAGTGCCGCGTCGGGATATTGTTCAGGATTCTCTGACAGCAGCTTGTGGCTGAGATAGCCGCCGTTGGGCTGCCTGGCCACCACATCCGTGAAAGTGCCGCCACGGTCGATCCAGAAGTCCCACTTTTCCGACATATCCTAAATCCCTATAACGATTATTTATCGATAAATTATTGATAAATAATCGTTATAGCAACCGTATACTTGCCAATTGGCGAAGACCGGCCTAAGGGTAGCCGTCCGTGTGTGAGAGATGGTCGCCGGCATGAGTATTTGGAACAGAATTGTCCGTGGTGTTGGCGGCCTCGCCTCCGACGGGCCGTTGGGCGCACTGCTCGGTAGTGTCGCCGAACAGGCGGTGGACAAGCTACGCCACATTACCGGCGATACGATCGACGGCACCCGCCAGATTGCCTTCACCATTGGGGTGATTGCCTTGGGCGCCAAGATGGCCAAGGCCGATGGCCAGGTGACCAGGGACGAGGTGGAAGCCTTCAAACAGGTCTTCAAGATTTCGCCCGAGGATATGAAAAGCGTCTCCCGTGTCTTCAACCTGGCGCGCAAGGATGTCGCCGGGTTCGAAGCCTATGCGGGCCAGATTGCCGATTTGTTCGAACCAGCCTCTGAGGTTCTGGAAGATCTGTTGCACGGCCTGTTCCATGTTGCCAAGGCCGATCAGGTGGTGCATCCGTCCGAACTGGACTACCTGCGAAAGGTGGCGGGGATCTTCGGCTTTGAGGAAGCCGGTTTTGCCCGCATCCGGGCCTATCATCTGGGCCCTGATCTTGCCGATCCGTACACCATTATGGGGCTTGAAGCCGATGTCGATGACAAGACGGTGAAGGCGACATGGCGCGCTTTGATCCAGGAAAACCATCCCGACCGCGCTATTGCCCGTGGTCTGCCCCAGGAATTCGTTGACCTGGCGACGGAAAAGCTGGCAACCATTAACGACGCCTATGATCGGATTAGCCGTCAGCGGGGCTTTCCCTAATACAGGAGCAAACGATGAAGATTGATATCGAATATTGCATGATGTGAAATTACGAGCCCAATGCCCTCCGTGCGAGGGACAGATTGCAGGACAAATTCGCCGCCGATGTGACCCTGACCGCCTCGGGCGGGGGTAAATTCGAAATCACCGTCGATGGCCGTCTGGCCTACTCGAAAAAGGCCGTGGGCCGCTTCCCAACGGACGAGGAATTGGACGCCTTGGCATAAGGCAGTCCCCAGTTTGACTGGGATTGTCCGGCCGCCTGCTCTCAAATATAGCTTAGGCCATTTTCGATATTCATTGAGTCACCGAGCCACCCGCTCCCCCTCCCGACCACCCACAGGATT
>JAQBYC010000117.1 GCA_027623205.1 Pseudomonadota bacterium
GCTCTACTCCGGAGAATGGACCCACCCTACATTTAGTAGGTGTGGGTAACAACCGGATAGGCAAGGTTTAATCTTGCGAAAAGGTCCATGTTCGGCACCGCGCTGATTATTTTGGCGATCGGTTATGTTGCCCTCTTTTCGCCAGGCGCGCAGGCGCAGACCGCTGCCGGGAAGGTTCGGGCCGCCTCCGGAAAGGTTCGGCCCACCGGTCCGTCGGTCGTGGAGCAACGGGTGGAACGGGAGCCGGCGGCGCCACGGGATGTGGTATTTCCGCTGCCGGAAATGGGTGAAGATGAGGTGACCGCTCCGGAAGCCACGGGGACCGCCGACATCGTTCTGACAGGTGTGCAGATAGATGGCGCCACGGTTTATCCCGAGGCGGAATTGGCGGCGATTTACGAACCTTATTTGGGCGGCTTGTTTGGCATCGCCGAGGCCGAAAAAATCGTCACCGCGATCACCGCAAAATACCAACGAGACGGCTATATCCTATCCTTTGCCACCGCCCAACCGCAGGACATGGCATACGGCATTCTGAGCATCAATGTTGTCGAGGGCTTTATCGAGCGTGTGGTGTTCGAGGGTCCGGTGGAAGCACGAAGGAGCCTGCTTCTAAGTTTCGCCGAGAAGCTAAAGGCAGCCCGCCCGCTGACCCAGGCTGCACTCGAACGTTATGTCATGCTGATGGATGATCTGCCGGGGCTCGATGCTCGTCCGGCCCTGCGGGCGTTGGATAAGGCATCGGGCGGGCATGAACTGGTCCTGCGTCTGGCACAGGACGATTTTCAGGGTTATGCCAGCATCGATAACAAAAGTACCCGCCCCGTGGGCCGGCATGTGATGCAGATTTCGGCGAACTTCAATTCCCTGTTAGGTCAGTATGAACGCACGGCGCTGATAGCCTACACGGTACCCGACAACAATCGCGAATTGATGTTTCTTGAGGGCCAGCAGGAATATCCCCTGAATTCCGAAGGTACGCTTCTAGGCATCGACGCCTGGCACAGCGTCAGCGAGTCAGGCGCTAACGACAAGCCATTGGATTTGGACAGTTTTGACACCCGTGCCGCCGTCTATCTGGTGCATCCTGTTATCCGAAGCCGTGATTTATCGCTATTCGTAACCGGTACGTTTGACTACCACGATACTCAGGAAACAATCGCTGGCGTCAATGTTTACGACGATCGCATACGTTCGTTGCGCTTGACGGCGCGGAGCTTTTTCGTGGATTCAATGGATGGCGAGAATATTCTCATTGGGAGCGCCAGCCAGGGGCTCCAAATCTTCGATGCGTCCTCGAACGATGCCGTCAATAAATCTCGCAACGGGGGCAAAACCGACTACCGAAAGATCGAAGCATTCTACACCCGCTATCAGGCACTGCCGGGGCCGTGGTCGGCGCAACTGGGACTGCGAGGGCAGTACATGTCTGGCGGTGCGCTCTCGGGCGAGGAATTTCGCGTTGGCGGCGGCAATTTTGGCCGCGCCTACGACCCTTCGGAAGTATCGGGCGACTATGGCGCGGCTGGATATCTCGAGATGCAATATAATCTTGCCGCCCGCAATGTCTTGTTTCTCAGCACCCAGGCCTTTTCTTTTTACGATCTGGGGGCGGCCTGGAATAACGATCCGCTATTGGGGACTTCGAAAACTTCCATCGCTTCCGCTGGGATCGGCGTGCGTGCATTGTTGCCGAAAAACGTCCGCATGACCCTGGAAATGGCCAAACCTTTGACCGAACCGGTGTTCGCGGAAGGCACGCAGGGGGATCATTTCCGTTACTTCTTCGGTTTCAATGTTGGCTTCTAGTATTCTGAACCACCTATGGCCCGTGCTTTAGATGATCCGGATTGCTACAATAACGCCTTATGATTAGCTGGTCCGGCAAAGAGGCCCCATGACAGAGGATATTTCCAAGCCCCGGAATCTGCCGGACTTTGCCGGTCTGGATCTGGATTTTGATATCATTGACAGCCACCACCATCTGTTCGATTTGCAGGCTGTCCACTACCCCTGGCTGATGGACCGGCAGGAGGAACATTTTCTGTTGGGCAATTACGACGCCTTGAAACGGAACTACAGTATCGCCGACTATCGCGCGGATGCGGACCCGCTGCGGGTGGTCAAGACCGTGCATGTGGAGGCGGAGTCCGACCGCGATGATCCGGTGGCCGAGACCCGCTGGCTGTCCGGCGGGATGGCGAAGGCCGGTCTGCCCGATGCCATCGTGGCGCATGCCTGGCTGCACCGGCGGGATAGCGCCGAGGTGCTGGCGGCCCAGGCCGCGTTTCCCGCCGTGCGCGGCATTCGCAGCAAACCAAGAACTTCGGCCACCGCGCATGCCCGGGACAGCGTGCGCGGCCAGCCGGCCAGCATGCAGGATCCGGCCTGGCGCGAAGGTCTGGGTTTGTTGCGGCAATTCGGCCTGTCCTGGGACTTGCGCGTGCCGTTCTGGCATCTGGGAGAGGCGGCGGAGGTCTGCGCCCTCTATCCCGATCTGCCGATCGTTGTCGAACACACCGGGCTGGCCTGGGACCGCAGCGAAAGTGGACTGGCGGAATGGCGCCGGGGCATGGCCGCACTGGCGGCGATGGATCATGTGCATCTGAAAATATCGGAATTGGGCCTGGCCGGGGCGGCCTGGGACTATCTCGATAATCGGCGCCTGGTTCGCGAAGCGATTGAGATTTTCGGCTTCTCCCGTTGCATGTTTGCCTCCAACTTCCCGGTTGCCGGTCTGCGCATCGGCTACGTGGCGCAGGTCGGCGCCATTGCCCACATGATCCAGGATTGTTCGGCGTGGGAGCGCAGTGCTTTGTTTCACGACACCGCGAAACGCTTTTACCGCCTGTAGAAAGCGCGAAGCAGAGGCGTATGCCAAGCAATTCCAGTCGAACTGGAAATGGCCAAAATGCGGGTCCAGCCCGTTCGCGGGATTACGGGCCGGGCAGGCCGGCCGATTTCAAACCGGACATGAAGCGCTCCGCTGCCTCTTGATCGGCGAACTGGGTCATCCTGATGTTGGCCGTATTGAGCGTTGGATGGCGCTGCACCAGTTCCGTGATACAAGCCTGGGCCTGAGCTTTGGCGCCCGCATGCCAGTAGATGCTTGCTGAAACCAAACCATTGCGGCACAGGTCCGGAGCCTGCTGGATAAGCCGGCGGACAGTATCCGCAGCTTCTTCGTTCTCGCCGTTGAGAAAATGAGCCACTGCCAATTCGCGAAGGTGGCGAAATCGGTGTGGATCGTCTTTGTTGGCGTCGATCGCGCGGCGAAGCTGGGCAATGCCGTCTTCACGGTCTCCAATATGGCATTTAGCGATCCCAGCCATGGCGTGGGCCTGCGTAAAACTCGGGTTAACCGACAAAGCCGTTTCCGCATGCATGAGGGCATCGCGGAAATTTCCCAAAAGATCCTGTTCGGTAATGGCGACGGCCAGATGCGCAAAATAACTTGACTGAGCCAAGCTCGCCGCCAGCCTCGCTTGCGCAACCAATTCCCGACGCGCCTCGGGCGTGAAGGCAAAGGGGCTGAACTCCTGCTCCCAATAGCGGCACACTGCCATCATCGCCTGCGCCATTGAATTGTCCGGCATGCGTTCGATCGCGATGGCCAGGATTGGCGCCGCGGCATCACTGTTGTCGTAGGAACGCACGAAATATCCGGCGGCCTTCGACAACAGCTCGGGTACGCTCAAGTCCTCGTTGTCGGTGTTCTCCAATTTTTCAAATTCCAATGCCTTAAGCCGAATGCGCAATTCCGAAACGATTGATTGGGATATCTCGTCTTCAAGATCGAAAACATCCTCCGCCGTGCGGTCATAGCGCTCCGACCAGACTTGCGCGCCCTTGGCAAGGTCCTTGAGATTAAAGGTCAGCCGCAACTTGTTGCCGGCGGCGCGGATACCCCCATCCAATAAGAAATCGGCCTCCGCAACCCCTTGTTCATCCGATACAGCAACGATCAGTGCCGTCTGTCGCGCCAAACCGCCCAAGATGACGTCGCGCAGGCCTTCGGCCAAGACTTTGGTTTCTTCATCGCCACCGACAATCTTGAACGCGCCAATTGCGATCCGCGGTTTTTTATCGGCGGGCTGCGCCGGTGCCCGAGCTCTACGTGCCGGCGCAGCCTGGATTCTCTCGTCAACCTCACCAAGGTGATAAACCTTTACTGGATCGTCTATGTTCTTCAACCGTTGGCTGCCGCCATCTAAAAAAAGCAGTTCCAATTTACGCCGCACTTCATCGTAAACCTTGCCGGAAACGCAAATGCCGCCATGCCCTGCCATGCCTTCCAGGCGGGCGGCAACATTAACGCCGTCGCCAAACAAATTGTCGCCATCGATGACGACATCGCCAATGTTGATGCCGACCCGAAAACACATGTGGTGATTTTTGTCGACCTGACGGTTACGGTCGGCCAAGACGCTTTGAAACTCTTTGGCGCAAAGCACGGCCTGCACCGGGCTAGAGAAATCCGCGATCACCGAGTCCCCGGCGCTGCCAAATATACGGCCGTTATGCTCGTCTATGCTACCGTCGATAATGGCGCGGCACGACTTTAACGCCTCAAGGGTTGCCCCTTCATCGTTGCCCATCAGCTTCGAAAAGCCGACCGCGTCGGCCGCCAAGATGGTGGTAAGTTTGCGTTGCACCTTGCTCATGGATTTTGCCTAGCCGCAGTCGGGTTTTTACTCGTATGCGCCGTCGTCGCCCGCACCAAGAAATAAGCGGGGCGGCAGTTTCAATTTTATCCCCCAACCGGCGTAAAGTCTATATCGTGTCAAGAAAAGCCGTGCTTTATGGCGACCATGAGCGTGCAGGGGCCGGTCTGCGCCAATTCCACCCGAGCCACCGTGGATCGCCCACCGGCATCATGGGCAATACCTTGCACCAGTCCAGGCCTATTACCGGCGCCGACAAATGGGCTGCAGGGTCGTGCGTATCAACGCCGGTATGTCTTGTGACCCGATCGTGCGGCGCCTATAGGGAGTTCAGGCCGGCTTCGATGCGGTCCATGGCGGCGGAAAGCTGCGCCTCGGACTTTGCGAAACACAGGCGCAGGAAGCCTTCGTTGCCGGGGCCAAAGGCCGACCCGGGCGCCAGCCCAACCCGGTGTTCGCGCACCAGCCGTTTGGCGAATTCCAGATCATCATCCAGGCCGGTGATTTGCGGGAAGGCATAGAAGGCGGCCTTGGGCGCAGCCAGATTGACGCGTTCGAGACCGCCCAGGCGTTGATGCACCAGATCGCGGCCGCGGCGGCAGCGCTCCACCATCTCGGTCACGAAATCCTCGCCATCACGAAGCGCCACGGCCGCCGCGTGTTGTACGAAGGTGGTGGCGCCCGTGTTGTTGATACCCGACAGATCGCCCATGCGGTCGCCCAATTCCGCTGGGTGCACCAGCCAACCACAACGCCAGCCGGTCATGGCCCAGGCCTTGGACATGCTGTGCACCACATATAGCGGATCGTCGGGCTTGGCGATGGACAGGAACGAAGGGGCGACGGGGCGGTCGTAGACGATGCGGTGGTAGACTTCGTCGGCAATAATCCAGATACCGCGTTCGCGGCAGAAATCCAGAACGGCGTGTTGTTGCTCGGGCTCCATCATCCAGCCGGTGGGATTGGAGGGCGAGGCAATAAACATTGCCTTGGTCCGCTCGTCGCAGGCATCGAACAGTTTGTCCAGATCAAGCTGCCAGCCGGTATCGGTCAAGTCCAGGCGCACATGACGGCTTTCACCGCCCATGGTCTGAACGCAATAAAAAATGTTCGGCCAGATCGGCGAGACAAGCACCACGTTGTCGCCGTTGTTCACCAGGGTTTCCGTGGCGATCATGATGGCCGTCATGCCCGAACCGGTCACCGTGATCCGCTCCGGATCCAACGCCACGCCAAAATGGGCCTGGGTATAGTCCAGAATATTCTGGCGCAATTCCGGGATGCCGCGCTTGTTGACATAGCGCGTCTGTCCCGATTGCAAAGCGTCGATGGCCGCCTGGCGGATAAACGCCGGTGTGTCCAGGTCCGGTTCGCCAAACCACAGGGGGATGACATCCGGATCGCCAATGGCGATACGCGAAACCTCGCCGATGCGCTGGGTTTGCATTTCAGATATGGCGGTGCGGACGATTGGCATGGCGCGATCTTTCGAAACGGTTAGGTGGCGGATCAAGTTCAACCGGCTTTTAGAACGAAACAGCGCGTGAGGGCAACCGCCCGCGGGAGCGCCGGTGAAAGGCCGGTCCAGTTCTTCATTGAGACTATTCTGCTGTCTATCTGCCGGTAAAGTTAGGCGCCCGGCGTTCGATGAAATGGGCCACGCCCTCTTTGAAATCTTCAGATTCAAAGCTGGCCGGCATTTCGCTATTGGCGAGCAGTACCGCATGCTCCAGGGATTGCAGCAGGGCCTGATAAATTTGCCGCTTCATCACCCGAATGGAACGGGGCGAGGCGAGCGTGGCCATTTCGGTCGCATAGGCGCGGACCTCTTCCATGAAGCTCTCCAGAGGGAAGATCTTATTGACCAGGCCCATATCCTTGGCCTCTTGGGCATCGAGTTTTCGGGCCGAGAGGGTGATGTCCAGGGCATTGGCGTGGCCCACCAGTTTCGGCAACATCCAGGAAATGCCATGCTCGGCAATCAGGCCGCGACGGGAAAAGGCGGTCGAGAAGACGGCCGCGTCCGAGGCGAACCGCACATCGCAATATAGCGACATGATCAGACCCAGACCCGCCGCCGGGCCGTTGATGGCGGCAATGATCGGCTTTGGCACGGTTGGGAAATAGGTGTAGCGCAGGCTGAAATCGTTGGACAGGGATAAGCCGCCGGGAATGGCATTGTCGACCGCTCGCACGCTGTCCGATGTGGGCCCGCCGCTGGTCGCACCCTGTTGGATGGTATTCAGGTTGTTCATGTCGGCGCCGGAGCAAAAGCCACGTCCCGCGCCAGTCAGGATAATTGCGCCCACCCCATCATCGGCCGAGGCTTCGATCAGGGCGGCGCGGACTTCGCCTTCCATTACGGTGGTCCAGGCGTTCAGTGCCTGGGGCCGGTTTAAGGTGATGGTGGCAATTTTGTCGGTGACGTCGTAAAGAATTTCCCTATAGGCCATGCGGTTATCCTCCATTGGTGGGATTTAAAGAGCAATTGAACCAATCGCTTGGGTCGCTTTCGCGACTCCAATTAATTGAAAATTGCTCCAGTCTATCGACTCGGCCGGCAAAATGCGAAATGTGATGCGCGGCAAAGGGCCGGGATACAGGGTGGCGCCGACGATAGAGTGAGCGTCATTGCTTTTGATACCGGTACGAAATTCCAACGCTATATCGTCCGGCCCCTCCCGTTCGTGCTAATCTCCCTGATAGTGACGGTGCTGGTTTGCGCCTTATAGCCAGCCGATCCAGCGCAGGACACGGGTCTTGAGGGAGCGCATTATGACGGAACTGGATGCGGTGTTGTTCGCCAACGAAGCGTTCTACCGCGCTTTCGCAGATCGGGATCTGGCGGGCATGGCCGAGGTCTGGGCGGATGATCTCGCCCTTACGTGCATCCATCCGGGCTGGGGCCTGTTGGAAGGCCGGGATGCAGTACTGGGAAGCTGGCGGGCGATCCTGGTCAACCCGGACTCGCCGGCCGTTCGGTGCCTGGCCGCGCAGGCGCATATGCAGGGCGAAATGGCCTATGTGGTCTGTTACGAGGAGATTGACGGCGGTTTCCTGATCGCCAGCAATATTTTCATCCATGAAGGGCGGCGTTGGCGCCTGGTGCATCATCAGGCCGGCCCGACCGCCGAGGCGCCGCCAGTCGAAACCGAGGGCGAAGGGCGCTTGATCAACTAAGGTACTTTTGCTCCAAATGGGCTCGGTGTCTGCAGAATAGAGAATTTGATCCAATTGCTCAAGTCGGGTTCGCGGCTCCGGCTTTTTGTTGTTCTCGTTGGCCGGGCAGACCCCGTCATGGCCGGTTTTCGCGTGGCCGAAAAAAGAGACGGCGCTGATCACATACGCGACCAGCGCCGAATTTTAGTCAGCCACCTGAGGGCACGGGCAACTGACTAGGGAATGAGTAAGGCAACGCATCGGTTCAAGCCCCGGTGCATTGCGGCACACGGTTTTCACAGACAATGAAGCAAGATCCGTGCCATTCCTCCACCAGCGGTCTATTCCCCGGATTTCCGCCAATTCATTTGTGCATGCCTTGTGGCCAAGTGCCGTTTTGGGGCGGCTATGTGTATCAAAACGGGGATGGGGGTCACGATACCGTGGCGGGACGCCGCCGCCTCGTTCGCGTCGATTGTACAGTCGGTAAAAAAAAGGCGCGGGCCGCCGAGACGGCCCGCGCTTGAGTTCAATCGGTTGCTAGAGGGCACGAACAACCAATTAGAGAGAAAAAAACTGTAAAGACCAAGTCGTCAGGTTAACGTCCTGTCGACTTACATCCCAAATATTGCAAGCCCTGTGCCAATTGGGAGGGTTTGTACTAAATGCGAGATTTTAGCCAAACGCGAGGGCGGCCGGGCGGCGGTCTGTATCAATTTGACCCATATGATCGTATTGATCTGGGACGATGACCAATTTTGCAGCGGCCGGTCAAAACCGTTACCCATGCAACCGGTCCGTATCACGGAGCATTGGCGTCAGCCCGCCGCGCCAAGGTTTCCACTGTATGGATCAGGCGGGCGATGTCGTCCGGTTCAGAAAGCCTGTGGTCTCCGCTTTTCGAAAAAGTGACAACAATATCATCTCCTTGCAGGCGCTCTACGATCGCCAAGGACTGCCGCCAGGGTACATCCGGGTCAGCCATGCCATGGAGAATGCGGACAGGATAGTCCACGTCGAAGGTTTCTTGCAGAACCAGATGCTGGCGGCCCTCCTCGATCAGTCGCAGCGTGATCGCGTAAGGCGCCTCGGAATATTCCGAAGGAGCGTAATAGACGCCATCCTGCTTCAAAGTCGCCTTGATCTCGTCTGGGAAAGCATCCCACATCGTCAGCACGAAATCCGGCGCCGGTGCAATACCGACCAGGCCGGCGATGCGTTCCGGCCGGGCTTTGGCCAGCAGCAGCATGATCCAACCGCCCATGGAAGAGCCGACGACAATCTGCGGCCCCTGTGCCACCTGATCCAGGATGGCCAAGGCATCCTCCGCCCAAAGGCCGATTGTCCCGCTTTCAAATTCAGCATCCGATTGACCATGGCCGCGGTAGTCGAAACGGGTGTATGATCGCCTGGACCCTTGACAGGCTTCTTCCAGGGCGAGGGCCTTGGTGCCGGTCATGTCCGACATGAAACCGCCGCAAAATATCACACCGGGCGCACTGCCCGGCGTATGATGGTAGGCAATCCTTGTTCCGTCTTCACGAATCAGGAACTTGGGCTTGGTATCAATAACCATGGACGCGCCGATCAGAATGGAAAGTACGCTGCAATCTAACATCCAAGCTGACGGCGTGAAAGCGCCAGGGCCATTGGTGCTGCAGGTGCTGCCGGCTTTGGAAATGGGTGGGGTGGAACGAGGCACGGTGCAGACCGCCGCCGCGTTAACAGCGGCCGGATGGCGCGCCATGGTGGCCTCCGCCGGCGGTTTGATGACACACGAATTAAAGCGGGCCGGCGCCCAGCACGTGGAGATGCCATTGGCCGTCAAGCGGCCCTTGCGAATGTTGCGGAATGCCGAGGCCCTGGCTGATCTGATTAACCTGCATGGCATCGATTTGGTGCATGCCCGCAGCCGGGCCCCGGCCTGGAGTGCGCTGAGTGCGGCGCGGCGCACCGGAATACCTTTTGTGACGACATTTCACAACGCCTATGGCCACAACCGCTTGAAGCACTATTACAACGCCGTGATGGCCAAGGGGGACCGGGTCATCGCCATCTCCGATTTCGTGGCCCAGCATGTCCGCGAAACCTATGGCGTGCCCGACGACCGTCTGGTGACGATCCATCGGGGCGTCAATACCGAACTGCTCGATCCGGCCAAGGTCAGTGCCGAACGGATCATCCAGATTTCGCGGGCCTGGCGCCTGGAAGATGACCGCCCCGTGGTCATGTTGCCCGGCCGTTTGACCCGCTGGAAGGGCCAGGCGGTTTTGATCGAAGCGCTGGCAATCCTGGGGCGGCGGGATATTTGCTGTGTCCTGGTGGGCGGCGATCAGGGCCGCACCGCCTATCGCGAGGAATTGGAAAATGATGTGCGCCGTCATGGCCTGGATCAGGTGGTGCGTCTGGTTGATCATTGCAGCGACATGGCAGCCGCCTATATGTTGGCCGACGTCGTCGTTTCCGCCTCGACCCAGCCGGAAGGTTTTGGCCGTGTGGCGGTAGAGGCGCAGGCCATGGGCCGGCCGGTGATCGCCACCGACCACGGCGGGGCGCGGGAAACCGTGCTGCCCGAACAAAGCGGTTGGCTGGTGCCGCCCGGCGACCCGGAGGCCCTGGCCGTCACTTTGGACTGGGCCTTGAGCCTGAACCGGGTGGAGCGCGAGAACATGGCGGCGAATGGCCGGGCCAACGTGGAACAGAACTTCACCGTGGCGCTGATGTGTCAGCGTATCCTGGCGGTCTATCAATCCCTTTTGCCGTAAGATGACAATTGATCGCGTTCTGGTCATCCGCCATGGCGCCCTGGGCGATCTGGTCCAGTCCATGGGGCCCTTCAAGGCGATCCGGGCGCATCATCCGACGGCGCAGATCACTTTGCTGACTGCACCTGCCTTTGCCATGTTCATGGGGAATTGCCCCTGGTTTGACCGGGTCTGGCAGGATCACAGGCCCGGATGGCTGCAGCTTGCCGAATGCCTGCGTCTGCGCCGCCGCCTGGCGGCAGGCGGCTTCGAGCGGGTTTATGATCTGCAAACCTCATCCCGTTCCAGTCTGTATATGCATGCCTTTTCCTACCGCCGGCGACCGGAATGGTCCGGTATCGCCCGCCGCGCCAGCCATATCCATGACAATCCGGACCGCGACAAAATGCATACTCTGGACCGTCAGGCGGAGCAGTTGCGGATTGCCGGGATCGGCTCGGTGCCGGCACCGGACCTCAGTTGGGTTCGCGCGGACGCGACGCGTTTCGAACTGCCGCGACCCTACGCCTTGGTGATGCCCGGCGGTTCCGCCCATCGGCCGGCCAAGCGCTGGCCGGCCGATTATTATCTGGCGCTTTGCCGCCGAATGCTCGCCGCGTCCATTCAGCCGGTTCTGATCGGCGGTGCGGACGAGGCGGTCCTCAACCGGGTGCTGGTTGAACAATGCCCCGGTGCCCGCGACTTGGCGGGTCAGACCAGTATCGAGGATCTGGTGGCTCTGGCCCGCGATGCCCGGCTGGCGGCTGGCAATGACACCGGGCCCATGCACCTGGCAGTTGCCGCGGGCTGTCCGGCGGTGGTCCTGTTCTCGGATCAATCCGACCCCAGCCTTTGCGCCCCGCGGGGGGCCAAGGTCAGTATCCTGCGCGAACCTGATCTGGCGGCGCTCAAAGTTGATCGGGTCTGGGAGGCGGTGGCATTGCTCGGCGTTTGAGATAGGGTACATTCGGAGCATGTCGGATCATGACGCGGCCCGGTTGGTCTTAGGGGCAACAGCGCAGCTTGACAGCACGGCCATTCCGCCTAAGTTGCGCCAAAGCTGACCCCAGGTTGTTCTTGGCGGCGGTTTCCGGGTTGTTTACTCAGAATGGTTTGAAAATGGTTGCCATCTCATTGCCCGACGGCACGGTGCGCCAATATGACGCCGCGGTGACGGCGGAACAGGTTGCCAACGACATTGGTCCCGGCCTGGGCAAGGCTGCCATCGCCGTACGTATCGATGGCGCGCTAGCCGATTTGCGCCAGCCCATCGAGGCTGACGCGGCGCTTGAAATCGTTACCCGGCAAAGCGACGAGGCGCTGGAAATACTGCGCCATGATTGCGCCCATGTGCTGGCCGAGGCGGCCAAGGAATTGTGGCCTGATCTACAGGTCACCATCGGACCCGCGATCGAAGATGGCTTCTATTACGATTTCGCCAAGGACGAGCCCTTCACGCCTGATGATCTGGTCAAGCTGGAAGCGCGCATGGCCGAAATCGTCACGCGGGACGAGGCGATCGAACGCCAGGTCTGGGGTCGGGGCAGGGCGATCGAATATTTCAAGTCCATCGGTGAACACTACAAGGCGGAGATTATCGAGGATTTGCCCGAAGCGGAGCCTATCAGCGTCTATAGCCAGGGCCAGTTTACCGACCTGTGCCGTGGGCCGCATCTGCCTTCAACGGGAAAACTGGGCGACGCCTTCAAGCTGATGAAAGTAGCCGGCGCCTATTGGCGTGGCGATTCCCGCAACGCAATGTTGCAACGGATCTATGGCACCTGCTGGCGCAACAAAAAGGAGCTGAATGCCTATTTGCACCGCCTGGAAGAGGCGGAAAGACGCGACCACCGCCGCCTGGGCAGGGAGATGGACCTGTTCCACTTTCAGGAAGAGGCGGCCGGCATGCCCTTCTGGCACCCCAAGGGCTGGGCGCTTTACCGCACTCTGGAACGATACATGCGGGAACGGTTAACAGAGGGCGGCTACCTGGAAGTCAGGACGCCGCAGCTTTTCGACCGCAAATTCTGGGAAGTTTCCGGGCATTGGGAAACCTTCCACGAGCATATGTACACCACGGAGCAGGAAGAGCGCATTTTTGCGTTGAAGCCGATGAATTGTCCGGGGCACGTGCAGATCTACAGGCACAGCCTGAAAAGTTACCGCGACTTGCCGCTCCGCATGGCTGAATTCGGCTCCTGCCACCGGTTTGAGCCATCTGGCGCGCTGCACGGCCTTATGCGCGTGCGCGCCTTTACCCAGGATGATGCGCACATCTTTTGCACCGTGGATCAAATCACCTCGGAAGGACTGGTGTTTTGTGATCTTTTGCAGCGGATCTACCGTGATCTTGGCTTTGAAGATGTCTTGATAAAATTTGCCGACCGGCCGCCCGTGCGGGTCGGCTCGGACGAGATTTGGGACCGGGCCGAAGGTGCATTGCGCACGGCGATCGAGGCGACGGGATTGCCTTATGCCATGAACCCTGGCGAGGGCGCTTTTTATGGCCCGAAGCTGGAGTTCGTCTTGCGCGATGCCATTGGCCGCGACTGGCAATGCGGCACCCTGCAGGTCGATTTTAACCTGCCCGAGCGTCTTGACGCCTCCTATGTGGGCGAGGATAACCAGCGCCATCGTCCCGTTATGTTGCATCGGGCCATTCTTGGCTCGTTCGAACGTTTCATCGGCGTATTGATCGAACATTACGCGGGCCGTTTGCCGCTATGGCTTTCACCGGTACAGGTCGTCGTTACCACTATTACCAATGATGCCGATGGTTATGCCGAAGAGGCGGCGGTGGCGATGCGGGCCGCGGGTCTGCGGGTGGAAACGGATCTGCGAAACGAAAAAATCGGCTACAAAGTGCGTGAGCATTCCCTGGCGAAAATACCTGTTATCGCCGCGGTTGGTCAGCGTGAGGCAGCAGAGGGCACCATTGCCTTGCGTCGTCTGGGCGAAAAAGGCCAGACGGTGCTTGCCCTGATGGACGCCATTGCCGCGCTATCGAAAGAAGGAGCCATGCCCGGCGTCTGAACGATATCTGGATTAACAACTTGATCGCCGGGTGAAATAGGTGCTTTATTAACCGGTTAAGTGCTATTCTACGGCTAATGTCACGGGCCACGGTGGCTTGGTTTATTGGCTGCCGACCGAACAACTGATAGGGAGACTACGACAATCGCTCGCCGATTTTATCCGAATACGCCGCCGTCCCAATCCGGGCCGCGGATAAACGAACGGATCGAAACAGATTCCGTTCGACTGGTCGATGAAACAGGGGAAAACGTCGGCGTCGTCAGCCTCGACGATGCGCTGGTACGTGCCGAGAATGCCGGTCTCGATTTGGTGGAGATAGCTCCCGAAGCCAAACCTCCTGTCTGCAAAATTCTCGATTATGGTAAGTTTAAGTACGAGACGCAGAAAAAGGCCAATGAAGCCCGCAAGAAACAAAAAGTCATCGAGGTCAAGGAAATCAAGATGCGTCCCAACATTGACCATCACGACTACGATGTGAAAATGCGGGCGATGAATAAGTTTCTGGGCGAGGGTGACAAGGTGAAGGTTACCCTGCGCTTCCGCGGCCGGGAAATGGCGCATCAGAACCTGGGCCTGAAAGTCCTCGAACGCGTGCGTGACGACCTGGAATCCGTGTCCAAGGTGGAACAGTTCCCCAAAATGGAAGGTCGCCAAATGACCATGGTTATTGCGCCGCGTTAAGGCGTGACGCCCGGCGCCGGGCCCTGGCCAGGCAGTGATGTGGCGAAAAACTGGTGATGCTGCAGGTAGACGATCTGCATCGGCCGGGCCTGGGTCCTGTATCTTTCCAAATTGAAGACGGCGAATGCCTGGCCCTGACGGGACCGTCGGGGGCGGGCAAAACCCTTTTGCTGCGCGCCATTGTGGACCTTGATCCCAACCGTGGCCGGATTGCGGCTGCTGGGCGGACGCGCGCCAGCGTAGCGGCCCCTGAATGGCGCCGCCTGGTCGCATATCTGCCGGCAGAGTCCGGCTGGTGGATGGAGCGGGTAGGCGATCACATGCCCGACCATGCAGCCGCCCGTGAACTGCTGGACGGTCTGGGCTTCGCGGACCCCGACGCGGTCCTGGCCTGGCCCGTGGCGCAACTCTCCAGTGGTGAACGCCAGCGCCTGGCGCTGGCCCGTGGTCTGCTGGCCACGGCGCGGGTGCTGCTGTTGGACGAGCCTACATCGGCTCTGGATTCCGAAAACTGCGCCCTGGTCGAAGCGCTGCTGCGGAGCCGTCTGGCCAGTGGTATGTCGGTTCTGCTGGTCAGTCATGATGTGGCACAGGTGGCGCGGCTGGCTGGGCATAGCCTCCGCCTGGAGCAAGGCAAACTAGTGGCCGCCTCATGAGCGGTTATATCGAACTCTCCTACGCTGACTTGGCCCTTGCAGCCCTGTTGGTGCTGTTCAACGCAGGGCTATCTTTGGCCCTGGGTCTGCGCATGGCAAGACGAATGCTGCTGGCTGCTCTGCGCATGACAGTCCAATTGCTGCTGGTCGGCCTCGTCTTGCAGGCTCTATTTAATCTGGTATCGTTTTGGCTGACCGCCCTGGTGGCTCTCATCATGGCGTTGTTTGCCGGGCGCGAAATTCTCGCCCGGCAGGAACATCGCCTGGCCGGCTGGTGGGGTTATGGCGTTGGCTCATCCACCATGCTGGTGGCCGGGATGGTGGTCACCATGCTGGCCCTGAACGGTCCCCTGCGGCCCGATCCCTGGTACGATCCACGCTACGCCATTCCCCTGTTCGGAATGATCCTGGGCAATGCCATGACCGGTATCAGTCTCGGGCTGGACAGCCTGACCAGCCTGGCCCGGCAGGAACGCGCGGGTATCGAGGCGCAGCTGATCCTGGGCAGGCCGCGCTGGCAGGCCATGCGGCCCGTCGCCCAGCGGGCCCTACGCACCGCTTTCACGCCGATGTTGAATTCAATGGCCGCCGCCGGCGTGGTCTTCCTGCCCGGCATGATGACCGGGCAGATCCTGGCCGGCGTGGTGCCGGAACAGGCGGTGAAATATCAAATCCTGTTGCTGTTCCTGATTGCCGGCGCAACCGGCCTGGGAACATTGACTGCGATCATGGCCAGTGTGTGGCGCCTGACGGATGATCGCCACCGTCTCCGCCTGGATCGGTTGCGCTAGGGTCTGTTGAGATTCATCGGGCATTTATGATGGCCGAGCATAGATAAATCATGGCCTCGAAGCTG
>JAQBYC010000118.1 GCA_027623205.1 Pseudomonadota bacterium
AAACCTCGACTGCAATGACCCTGGTCCAGTTGTTGCGCCGGCGCTCCCGGAGGCGGCGCATACGGATGGCGCCAGAGGATGGTTTTGACATCGATGTCGACTCCTGTGCCCTGGTTGCGGTCCTCTTCGTAACCCATCAATTTGCATTCAATCTCCGCATCGATGAGGTCAGTAAAACGTCGGAAGGCCATTTGGTGTAGCGGTCCTTCCTGCCTAGAGAAGTGTGGCGCCAGGTCGAGAATGTCGATGTTAGGCGTCCAATCCACGGCCAAAAATATGCCCAAAGCAAAGCTTATTACGTAGGCTAATTCGTGGGTTGAAAATAGATATATACATTTTATTACGTAAAAACAATTGCTTAATCTAATGATTGGCGGACACCCCATCCGCCAGTTTTTTCATAACATATTGAAAAATAATCGGAAATGAAAATTGCAGCCGACCAGACCCACAATTGGTCCCCTATCGTCATCCGGGTTGAGGCGCTCAGCAAATCAGTCGGCGACGTCGCAACGCCAGCTTTTGGCATCCATTCGCGAAGCTGTCTTGGCCGGCGCGGCAATCAATCCGATAACCGAGACGCACGCACCGGGCGCGGGATGGGCTATAATCAAGCCGTGGATATGCGCAAAAACGCCTTGAACCCGTGGGGGGAGAGAAAGCGTAGCGCACGACGGTATGAGGAAGGTGGCGAGGGAAGGGTATGATCAGGAAAACCAAGACTGTCGTGCTGAATTGCGAAGCGGAATTTGGACCCGAGTGGAACTGGATGCCAAAGAAACTGGTCGATCTCATTCCATGGGTTGAGAAATATCTCAGATTGGTGCCGGAGGAATACCGGGATCGTGCAGCCTTTGAAACCGTCGGTTTTCGCGATTCACGCAGGGATCATTGGTTGCATGTGAAGGTCCATTTCGACAGGCCGGAGACCGATGAAGAGATGGAAGCCCGCCGTGCCGACGAGGACGCACAAAAACTGGAGCAGCAGAGAGCGGAAAGGCAAATGCTTGAGGACCTGAAGGAAAAATTTAGCGATCGGTGACGACCGTTTTTGGCACATTTGTCGCATGCGGCGGCATTCAGACCATTTCCGCAATGCTCCCATGCGCGAGCCAATGCCGTAGGGGTGCGTCAATGGGGGACAGTCCCCTTGAGCATGACCCGATAAAGGTACCGGTTTTGAGTGTGCGCGTAGTCGCCATTGGCCTTGTGCAGCAGACAACGGTTGTCCCACATCACCAGATCGCCTGACCGCCAACGGTGTCGATACTGATATTTTTCCTGTGTTGAATGCGCCAGCAGTCCTGCAAGCAATGGTGCCGCTTCATCTTCCGGCATACCGATAATGTCTTCGATACGGATGGGATTGAGGTAGAGCGACTTGCGGCCCGTTTCCGGATGCGTGCGGACAAGGGGATGGACGACGGATTTTGGCACCTTTTTTTGCTGCTCTGGTGTAAGGCCCATCAGCTTTCGTGTGCTGTGTTTGCTTTGATAGACATGCATGCCTTGAAGACCGTCTATGTGCGCCTTCATATCGTCCGATAAATCCGTGTAAGCCCGATGCATATTTACAAACTGCGTGTCGCCGCCGGTGTCCGGCAATTCGACCGCCAACAATATGGTCGCCTTCGGTGGCATGGCGTCATTCGAATGGTCAGTGTGGTATCCCGCACCCGGAATATAACGTTTGCCGTCGGCATAATGGTCTTGGTTGGAGAGGTAGTGAATTTGCGGACATTCGGGCAGGGCGAAACGCGTATTGTGCTGCTCGAATACCTCGCCAAAAATTTGGACGGCACTGAGGAGTTTTGCGGCAGACAGGTTTTGATCACGAATAACCAGTACCGAATACTCAAGAAACGCGCGGTTGAGCTCTTCGCATGTCGGTACATCCAACGGAGCCGACAGGTCGACACCAAGAACTTCGGCCCCTGTATGTTCCGTTAGAGGCGATATTCTAGGATTCATTCGCGGCGACCTGTTTCTAATCCGTCGACGAAGACTATACAGAAGGATTGACCGGTGTCTAAGGAGCCATGCCCGCCGAGGGCCGACAGTTCGCCGGAATCTGGGAACCGCGACCTGGTTGCTGTCGCCGACACCGCTGGATATTCCGATCCAGCCGGAAAAGACAAGGACGGATCATTGCGCGCCATTCGCTTCCGGCACCCAGGTACGTCTCCACGAGCCGATTACCGCCAGCTTCTGCGCCATTCTGCGCCATGGCGATCTTGGCCTTCCCGAGGCCGGAGCGTCAATCACGAGACAATGCATCCACATCAACGGGCGCGCATACCCGGGCCAAATGGAAGACCTTGGCTGTCCCAATGCTGCCCGCGGACAGGGCGCGCAAAGGCCCATGCAGCTATTGCAGCGTGCGTTATTCCGCTGCCCGCGCCAGGATCGCGGGGGTATTCGTCGCCATGAAGCCGCGGATGTGGCGCAAAGCGAGCGCAATCTTTCGATCGTTCTCTTTCCAGGGATACAGGCTGACCTGTGCGTTCGGCGCCAGCAAAGCCGTCTCCATCGCCGTCGCGTAGGGGTGCGCCGGGATGTCGTCCGGTAGGACCAGCACCGGTGTCTGGCAATTCCGCACGAAGTCGCGGTCGACGGTGAATACGAAATCCGCTCGCTTGGTATACATGTTGTTGAGGAACGCCGAGACCATTTCCATGCTGATCTCGGGACGCCGCTTCATGAACGCCGGCGCCCAGCCATTGATGTTGTTGTTATAATAGATGTCGGGATGGCTGGAGATGTAGCCACTCGGGTGCACCAGCGTGGCAGCGACAACCCGGTCGCCCGCTCGTTTCAGCAGGTTCCAGATCATGGGGCCGGCAATGCAGAAGCCCATCACCATGAAGCGGTCGATGCCGAGATGGTCCATCAGGCCGAGCTGGTCGTCGGTGAAGCCATCCCAGGTCCGCTCGATTTCGAGCGGGCCCTCCGTCAGGCCGCCATTGGCGTTGCGCAGGTCCAGCGCGACGACGCGATAGGTTTCGCTGAATTCCTCCAGCGGATTGAAGACATGGTTGTCGAGCCCGGCTATGGTCGCATTTAGACCGCCGCCGGGAATGACCAGCAGAGGGAAGCCGGAACCGGCCTCCTCGTAATGGATCCGCACGGGACCGTTTTCATAGATTGGCATGGCGGTTCTCCTTTCCCGATGAGTTATACTGCGTTTGTACAAATGGTTTCCATCCTGCACGGGTACAATCATGCCTGTCAAAAAGGCGCCATTCGCCGCGATGACCACTGATGTGGTATCGCTGATCACAGCTGCATCATCCGGAACGGAATTCGCACCATGACAAAGACCTACACGCCGCCGAAAGTCTGGAAATGGGAAGGCCAGAAGCAGGGGCGGTTTACCGGCACCAACCGCCCGACCGCCGGCGCGACCCACGACAAGGAACTGCCCGTAGGCAGGCACCCGCTGCAGCTCTATTCGCTCGGCACGCCGAACGGCGTGAAGGTCACGGTGCTGCTGGAGGAACTGCTGGCGCGGGGCCATGCGGGCGCCGAATACGACGCCTGGCTGATCCGCATCGGCGACGGCGACCAGTTCGGCAGTGGTTTCGTCGCGGCGAACCCGAACTCCAAGATCCCGGCGCTGATGGACCACAGCACCAATCCGCCAACCCGGGTCTTCGAGTCCGGCGCGATCCTGCTGTACCTGGCCGAGAAATTCGGCGAATTCCTGCCGAGCGATCCGGCGCAGCGGCCGGAATGCCTGTCCTGGCTGTTCTGGCAGATGGGCAGCACCCCTTATCTCGGTGGCGGCTTCGGCCATTTCTACGCCTACGCGGAGGAAAAACAGCAATACCCCATCGACCGCTACACGATGGAAACCAAGCGCCAGCTCGACGTGCTCGACCGGCGCCTGGCTGATAACCGCTATATGTGCGGCGACGAATACACCATCGCCGATATGGCGATCTGGCCGTGGTACGGCGGGCTGGTCATCTTCGACCAGTACGGGGCGGCGGCGTTCCTGGACGCCGGGAGCTACGCCAACGTGCTGCGCTGGGCCGAGGAAATCCACCTCCGCGAGCCGGTCAAGCGCGGCCGCATGGTCAACCGCCTGCGCGGCGAACCGCACGAACAGCTCCGCGAACGCCATGACGCCGGGGATTTCGAAACGATGACCCAGGACAAGGTTGACGCGGCGGACTGAAGGGCGCGCAACGAAAGCGTTTTACCGGGCACTGACAACGTCAATGTATGGTTCTGTTTATAGCCATAACGGAACTGTAAAACGGGCGGTGGCTTGTCTGGCATTGGCACTCTTCGAGCTTGAACCCGCAAGAAATCCATCTCCGGTGTCGATCTGATATGGAGCATTCAAGGCCGGGCCGTTGCCCGTCTTGCCGCCGATATTAATCCCGAGGCCGCCCCTGCCTGGCCGTGCCGCCGGCGGCGGAAAGCTTCCAAAAGAGAAATCTCGGCTTATACTCCGACCCTTAACCGAGAGGTGGATTGCGATGAGCACTGTGAAGCGGTTTGATGCCCTGGTGGTTGGCGCTGGCGTCGGCGGCCTCTATGCGCTTTATCGATTACGCGACAAACTGGGCCTGAATGTACAGGTGCTCGAGGCTGGCGGCGGCGTCGGCGGCACCTGGTATTGGAACCGCTATCCCGGCTGCCGCTGCGATGTGGAGAGCCTGGAATATTCGTTCGGCTTCGATCCGGAGTTGGAACAGGAATGGTCCTGGCCCGAGCGTTACGGCAACCAGCCGGAAATTCTGCAGTACGTGAACCATGTCGCCGACCGCTTCGACCTACGGAAAAATATCCAGTTCGAGACGCGGGTCAACCACGCAACCTATGAGCGGAAGACCAATCTTTGGACCCTGAGGACCGAGTCGGGCGGGACATTCACCGCGCCGGTCTGTGTGATGGCGACCGGCAATCTCTCGGTCCCGCGCGTCCCTGACTTTCGAGGGCTCGAAGATTTCGAGGGCGAGACCTATCACACCGGCCTCTGGCCCCACGAGGGTGTGGATTTCAACGGCAAGCGGGTTGCCGTGATTGGCACCGGCTCCAGTGGCGTGCAGACGATCCCGATCATTGCGGGCCAGGCCGAAACGCTGACCGTGTTCCAGCGTACCGCCAACTATATCCTGCCTGCCGTCAACGGCCCGATGAACCGGGAGGTCGAGGCGCAGCACAAAGCGACATACCGCGAGCACCGAAAGGCCGCCTACGAAACCCCATTCGGCATTTCCGGTTATCCGCCACCGACCAAGTCTGCGCTGGAGGCAACGCCGGAGGAGCGAAACGCGCTGTATGAGCAGAAATGGCAGGATGGTGGTCAGATCAGCTTCCTGTATGCCTACACCGACATTCTGACCAATGACGATGCGAACAAGACGGTGCGCGAGTTTGTGCATGGCAAGATCCGTTCCATCGTCAAGGATCCGAACCTGGCGGAGACGCTCTGCCCAAACGATCACCCGATAGGCACGAAGCGGCTGGTGTTGGATACCGGTTATTACGAAACCTATAACAAGCAGCACGTCCATCTTGTGAACGCCCGCAAGGCGCCGATCGAGGCGTTGACGCCAAATGGCATACGCACAACCGAGGCCGAGTACGCCTTCGACGCCATCGTCTTTGCGACCGGCTTCGATGCGATGACCGGCGCGTTGAAGGAAATAGACATCCGCGCCACCGATGGCCGCTCGTTGACCCAGGATTGGGAGGCGGGTCCATACACCATGCTAGGGATCATGTGCGCTGGTTTCCCAAACATGTTCATGATCACCGGTCCAGGCTCTCCCGGCGTGAAAAGCCAGATGATCCTCTCGTGCGAGCAACATGTGGACTGGATTGTCGATTGCCTCGCCTATATGCGCGAGAACAACCAGGCTGCCATCGAACCGACCGACAAAGCGCAGCACGACTGGACCATGCACGTCAAAGACGTTGCCGACGCTACGCTCTATCCGATGGCGGCAAGCTGGTACATGGGCGCCAATATCCCCGGCAAACCACGTGTGTTCATGCCTTACGTCGGCGGCGTCAAGCGCTACAAAGCCAAATGTGAGGACGTTGCGGCCAAAGGCTATGAAGGCTTTACCTTCGCTGCCGCAGACAAGCAAGAACTCGCCATGACGGGCGACGACTGAGCCACTGTCGGCTTTTCTTGAACTTGGATTGCACATCTGTGCGGCCCGAGCGGTCTTTTCAGGAATGCCCGCGTTGAGCTATAGAGATGTCCGGTTTTGGACTTATGGTCGGTAATCACCCTTAGCCGCGACTTCTGCGAATACTCCAGCAACGGTCATCCCACCATACCTAAACCCCATCCCCCGCCTCGTGCCCGCTTGCGGTGGCGAAGAGCATTTCCTGCGGGGCGCGGGCGTCGCCGACGAGAATGACCGCGATGCCGGCGGCTTGCAGCGGCGCGGTCAGCGCAGCATTCGGCGCGCGCGGGCTGGCATAGGTCAGCAGGGCGAGGTCCTCGATCACGCGTGCGTCGCCGGTGTAGACGTTGACGAGGTGCAGCCGTCCCTCGGCGCAGGCGTCGCTCCAGCGCGGTTCGGACAGGGTGACGATCTCGATCCTCTGCTCCGCCATGCGCCGCAGGATGCCTTGGCGCGTGACCATGGGCACGTCGGTGGCAATAGTGTCGCGCGGCGTGACGATCACGGTGCGGGCGAAGCGGGCGCGGAGCGCCTCTGCGGCGGCGTAGGTGGCTTCGGTATGGTCGGTGTCGACCAGCACCGCAGTGCCGGCCTGTCGGGCCCCAAAGCGCAACACCTCCGGCATCGTCGCGCGCAAGTCGGCGACCCATCCTTCCGCGCGCACGGCGTCGGGCAGCCAGTCGGGCGGGATCATCGTGGAGCCGGTCGCCAGGATCACCGTGTCGGGCCGCAGCGCGACGATCGCTTCCGTGGCGACGGGTCGACCGAGCAGCAGGCGTGCGCCGGCGCGACGCGCCGCGACCACCTGATAGTCGTAGATCGACGACACGGTTTCGCCGCCCGGTAATGCCTCCCGCAGCCGGGCTTTGCCGCCGACCGCGTCGGAAGAGCCAAAGACCGTGACCTCGTGGCCGCGTGCGGCGGCGACCCAGGCGGCCTCCATCCCGGCAATGCCGGCGCCGACCACGGCGATCCGTTTCGGACTATCCGTCCGTGCCGGCCAGAAATCGACTTCGTCGGGGCGCGCGACGCGCGGGTTGTTGACGCAGGCAATCGGCACCTGCTGCATGATGATCGCTCCCCAGCAGGTATTGCAGGACAGGCAATAGCGGATGTCCCAGCTGCGGCCCTGCCTGGCCTTGTTGGGCCATGCCGGATCAGCGAGCAAAGTGCGGCCAAGGCCGATCAGCTGCGCCTCGCCGCGCCCGAGAATGCCGTCGGCCTCCGCCGGATCGGTGATCCGGCCCAGCGCCATCAGGGGCACGCCGTTCAGGCTGTGGCGCAGCTCCTTGATATACGGCATGTAGGGCATGGTTGGGCCGTGCCGGTCCGGCGTGTGCATCTCCAGGGTGCGGGCATGGGCGCCGGCGGCGAAGCAGACATAGTCCACGTTGCCCCTTTCCGTCAGGCGGTCGGCGACGATGCCGGCCTCCTGCGGGCCGATGCTACCGGGTACCCCGTCGTCGCCGGGCAGTTTCAGGCCGACGATGAAAGCCGCCCCGCAGGCCGCGCGCAGGGCCGCCACGAGGTCGGCGACAATGCGCGTGCGCCCAGCCCAGTCGCCGCCATACTCATCCTCCCGGCGGTTTGACCAGGGTGAGAGAAATTGGTGGAACAGGTGACCGTGCCCGGCGGAGATCTCGACACCGGAGAAGCCGCAGTCCCGGAGGTGCGCGGCGGAGTCCGCGATCTGTTCGATCAGGTCGCGGATCTCGGCTGGCGTAAGCATCCGAGGCACGGTCCAGGAGAGATCGTCGGGGAGCGCCGAGGCGCCGATCGCCTCCGGATTGCGCCCGGGAAAATGGCGCCCGCGACCGGAATCCTGAATTTGGCCGAGCAAGCGGCAATCCTGGCTTTCCACGGCGTCGGCGAAGCGTTTCAACCCGTCGGCATCGTCGCGCCGCCAGACCTGCACCCGAGGCAACCGGGCCTGATGAGGCATCATGCCGAGCGGCTCCGTCACGCTCAGCGCGGCCCCGCCGGCGGCCCGGTTGGCATGGTACTGGATCAGCCGATCCGTCACCCGCCCCTGCGGCGTGGACAGCGTGGCCATCGAGGCATGGGCCATTCGGTTGCGCAGCGTCTTGCCCGCCAGGACGAAGGGCGTGAAAAGCGCGATGAAATCATTGCTCTCGGTCATGGAAAAGAAGTGTAGCGGCACGCGATTGGCAAAGCCATGATGGCAATTAATCCTGGCCCAATGTCCGCTCGTGTCAAGGATTGTCGGACATCTGCCGCGGCGATAGATACCCTAACGGAACATAGATGGCAGATCCGCTGCTGCCGTGGCCGCTATCGGCTTGCCACGACCACTTGAGTACCGATACGCAACAGATAGGCAGCTCTACCCAAGATAAGGGTCATTCGCAGGGGCCATTCCCATTCGTTCCAGAGCTGCTCGCTCCGGCTCAGAGCCAGGCTCCACCGATGACGTTGCGGCAATACGCTCCATGAGACGGGCGCGTCGGCCCGGTACGACCCGGCGCCCCACCACGGAATTGAGACCATCCCGTCCCTGCTCAGGCCCTACACCAGCTTGATGACCTTGCTTTCCCTATGAGAACGCTCCATGGCGTCAATCAGCGCATGCCGGCCAACAGCATGGTTAAAATCAGGCGAGTCCGCTGTCCCCGATTGCAGTGCACTGGCAAAGCGGGCGTAAGCCTGCCCGACGTTTCTACCTGGGCCGGCAGCCATATCCGCTGGAATAAGCCGGTAGCTGTCTGGCGGGGTTGTCTCCGCCATTTTCCCATTGCCGATGCCGAGGTGGAGCTGACTAGGTCCAATGTTGATGGAGTTGGAGGTCAGCACCAGGGTCCCTTTGCGGCCATAAATCTCCATACGAGTGCCACTCGCGTTGTAAGGGACGCTGGCCACTTGATAGGATACTTCCGCGCCGCTTTTGAGCACTCCCGCGGCAGTGACGGTGTCCGGTGCATCGACGGGAAAGTCTGCCCCCGTTACTGCGTGCTTCCACATGTCGATGCGC
Organism: Pseudomonadota bacterium; assembly: GCA_027623205.1. Classification (GTDB taxonomy): domain Bacteria; phylum Pseudomonadota; class Alphaproteobacteria. The sequence goes on from JAQBYC010000118.1 coordinate 9,142, forward strand.
GTTGTTACCCGTGCGCTGACCTCGGCGAACTCACCCAGGAGGTAACACAGGGCATCTATGGAGTGTCCGCCCGGGATGGTCATGGGGTTGGCGCCATTGGCGCGAATCCCCTGCCAGATGCGACCATCCCCGCGCTCGGTGATCGCACCGACCATCACGCTTAAGTTAACGGTGACGACGTCGCCGATTTCGCCGTTGGCAATCAGGTCGCGGGCATACATCACGGCTGGGTCGCTTTGCGCCTGTAAACCAACCAAAGTCGGTAACCCGGCCGCTTTCGCGCTGTCAGCCATTTCCGTCGCTTCAGCTAGATTGGCCCCCAGGGGCCACTCGCAGCACACGGGCTTGTTAGCCTCAATAGCGGCCATTACAAGCTGTTGATGCAACGGTACGCGAACAACAACTGCGATGAGATCAACATCGGGGTGCGCGACCATCTCATACATGTCGTGAAAGGCGAGTTCGGCACCGAACGTCTCGGCCGAGGCTCTTGCGGTCTCCTCGTGAGCGGTGCAAACGGCCTTTAGTTCATAGCCAGACAGCGCTTGTAATGCCGGCACATGGGCGTTGGCGCCCCAGCCACTCCCGCCTGGTGTAACGGTTGCACCGACAATTCCGACCCTGATTTTGTCTGCCACGATTGTTTCCTTTGCCTGTGATAACGGCGAACCGGCCACGTCGGCTGAGACGGCGGCGGCTAAGCTACGTTTTGTTCTCTCCGCATGGGACAGAGTGTAGCGTCACCGTGAACGGAAATCTATCTGCGTGACCTGGCCCCATGTCCGGTCATGGCGCTCCGTGCCGGTGTTGGCCCAAAATTGCGATTTCCGCCGTTACCCCGATATCGCGTAGGGGCGGCCGCGGCCACCAATGCCTGGGCAAAATCCTCCTGACCTTCGGAGCCATCGCGACTGAATTGGGCCGGCTCAAGATCCCACCGCACCACCTTGCCGCCGTCATCAAACCTAACCTCATGCAGGCCGTGCCATGCCGACGCACCTTGTGAACACGGCAGAAGGCAAGCGAAGATGATAAGTATTCGGGGATTCTGCTACCGTTCCGCCCACACGAATGACGCATCGAGGTTCCATGATCAATATTCCAGCCTTTGGAATCGCGGACTACCGCAATCTATGGGCGGGCGCAGCATTCAATCAACAAGGCATGAGCGGCGAACAGGTGGTGTTGGGGCTGCTGGTCTTCCAGTTCACCCATTCAACTGCCTGGGTCGGGGTGATGCTGGCGGTCTATTTTCTGCCATTCTTCGTTTTTGGTATTGTGTCCGGCGCGGTCGCGGACCGGCTGGACCGCCGCTCACTGCTGCGCCGGGTCGAGGCGCTGATTGCCATAAACATGATCATCTTCGCAATCGTCCTGGCGATGGATTTAGCGGCACTTTGGGTAATTATTGTCTTCACGCTGATATCGGGCGGCTTACGCGCGCTGCATCAACCCGCGCGCTTGAGCTATGCCTACGATATCGTCGGCGGCGATAAAGTGGTGTCCGGCCTCGGACTGCTGAATTTGGGATCACGAATCGGGCAGTTGATCGGCGCGCTGGCCGCCGGCGCCACGATGGATCGATACGGCGGGTCCGCCGCCTTTCTCATCCTTGCATCGGGTCATGGGCTCGCGTTCATTTTCTTTTTACGTCTTCGCGCGGCGGGCAGGGCGGCTGCGACCGACCACGTCCCGATGCGACAGAATATCCGCGAATATGTTATAGAGTTGCGGGTTAATCGCCTGCTGCTGATGTTGCTGGCGGTGACGGCGTCGGTGGAAGTATTTGGTTTTTCCTTCGCGACGGCCCTACCGGAACTGGCGACCACGCGGTTGAACCTTGGCGCCGATGGGCTCGGTGTGATGCATGCCGCACGCGCAGTGGGCGGGATGGTCGCCGGGCTAGGGTTGACCTTCATGGGCCCGCTGCAGCGCCGTGGGCTCGCTTATATCGGCGTTATCTTCACCTTTGGCGCAAGCCTGATGCTGCTTTCGGCCGACAGTCCCTTGCTGGCGACTTTGGCCGCCGTCGCCATCGTCGCGGGCGCGGCGGCGGCGTCCGATATTCTGACGCAAAGCATGATGCAATTGGCGGTGCCGAACGCGCTGCGCGGTCGCGCCATGGGCGTGTGGGTGTTGGCGATCGGCTTCGGACCGTTGGGCCACCTTGAAATGGGAGGTCTCGCCGAAATGTTCGGCCCCGGCTCTGCGTTGTTCGCCAACGGCGCGGCGCTCGTCGTCACAGGTCTTATCATCGCCATCGCCGTGCCCCGGTTGCGTCAATTGTAGGACGTACAAGCACCGTCCAAATCGCCGGGCCATTCAAGTTGCCGGTGCCCAGCATTTCATCCGCGCGCAGGGCAGCTATTGGCACTGACCGCGCCTAATCTGGCGTCAGGCCGATATCCGCTTGGGCTTCAGCCGCGGTGGTGGTCTTCGGCGGGACGCATGGCGTAGATTAACGGACCGATAGGGGGTCGACTACACTGCCATAAAAAGGCACCCTGTAGAAACCGCCGGGTCGGCCGTGCGAGTGCTGGCCTTGGCGCCAGCAACCCGCTCCGCTACGAGCAACACTGGAGATTTGACGATGCGACCGAATAAGATCAAGCAGATGTGGCGTGATGGCAAACATGTGACCTTGGGTTGGCTCTCCGTGTCCCATGGGTTCACGGCCGAGGTTATGGCCCGTCAGGGCTTCGATGCCTTGTGCGTTGACTTGCAGCACGGCACCTCGGAAATGAACAACGTCTTGCCCCTGCTGCAGGCGATTTCGCAGACGGACACGGTTCCCGTCGTGCGCGTCGCATGGAACGAACCGGCGGCGATCATGAGGGCCTTGGACCTGGGCGCGTACGGCATCATCGTGCCGCTGGTCAACTCGGCCGCGGAAGCGGCGATGGCGGTGGCTGCGTGCCGCTACCCGCCGGTCGGCATGCGCTCGTCGGGACCCGTGCGGGCCGCGCACTACGGCGGCTCCGACTACCAGGCCAACGCGAACGACGAGATCGTCATCATGGCCATGATCGAGACGAAGGAGGGCCTCGCCAACCTCGACGCGATCTGCGCCACGCCCGGCCTCGACGCCGTCTACATCGGACCGGCTGACCTGTCGTTCGCTTTGGGCCTGGAACCGCGCGGCGATAATCCTGACCCGATCCATCTCGCTACCTGCGACAAGATCCTCAAGGCCGCGCATAAGCACGGCATAAAGGCTGTTATGCACTGTGCGAGCGCGGCGTTTGCGGCGGGCGCCGTGAAGCGCGGCTTCGACATGGTGATGCTGACCTCCGATCTTGCCTGCATGATCGCCGGCGCGCGGTTGCAGCTCGACGAACTCAAGGCCGAGACGACCTGAGGATACGCCGACGCTGAGCAACAGCCCCAAGTCCGGTTATGTTGCGGTTGTCGGCGGCGGCGCACGTGGTTGAACCCGGGGGGCGTTGTGGGGTCGAAGCGTTCGATGATCGCCACGGCGCGACCGCACGCAGGACCAGGATAAGCCGGGCACGTCTCGTCGACGCTTTCCTCGGGCGCGGCCTCGACATTCCGGATCTCATCAGGGGGCCCATCAGGTAGCGGGGCGAGGCGCCAGCGCGCCAATCAAGGCGTCGCTTTTTCCGCATTCGGTTACCTTTCGTTAAGCTTGTTTTGTTAGGAGTATTGGGAATTTAAACGTGTCTGGGTGACCAGGCGCCCAGCTGAAACTTCTAAAAGGAGCCAAATCATGGCGACCAAAATAGCTACGAAGAAGAAATCCGTCGTAAAGAAACCTGCTGCAAAGAAGGCCGTTGCCAAGAAGGCCGCCGTGCTGAAACCTGTCGCCAAGAAGACGGTCACGACGAAGGTTGCTGGCAAGAAGACCGTCGCGAGGAAGTCTCTCGCCAAGAAGACGGTTGCCAAAAAGGCCGTGACAAAAAAAGTTGTCGCCAAGAAGGCCGCGGTGCGGAAACCTGTCGCCAGGAAGACCGTCGCGAGGAAGTCTCTCGCCAAGAAGGCTGTTGCCAAAAAGGCCGCGACAAAAAAAGTCATCGCCAAGAAGACCGTTGCCAAGAAGGCCGCGGTGCGGAAACCTGTCGCCAGGAAGACCGTCGCGAGGAAGTCTCTCGCCAAGAAGGCTGTTGCCAAAAAGGCCGCGACAAAAAAAGTCATCGCCACCAAGTCCGTCGCCAAAAAGACTGTCGCCAAAAAGACGGTGGCAACCAAAGCTATCGCAGGGAAGGTTCTTGCCTATAAGAAACCGGCGAGAAAGACCGTGCCGGCGCGCAAGATTTCGCGGAAGGCCGCCTAATCAACCATTACTAGAGCAATTTTCAATCACTTGGATTCGCTATGGCGATCCAAGTGATTGGTTCAGTTGCTCTTTTCTTAAGAGTCCGAACATGTTTAGAAGAAACATGCTCTCGGCCAGCGAAGGGCAAACCGCCCGCGCGCCTGGCACGCGACGTCATTGGAAATGCGAAAGCGGCGGTCCTTGGACCGCCGTTTTCAGTTGCACCGTCGGGGCATGACGGCACCGGGTCAGGGGGCGGCGGAAGTTCCCGGCTGCGGTGCCGCAACGGGTGCCGGGACGACCCCGAAGTGATCGAGGCGACTTGGCAAGGATGATCGGTCTTCGCCCTGCTCCTATTTGAAGATGAGGCTCACCAGTCCCATCGGTTCGAATTAGGGACCGACGATCGGGTGCGATTATTATCCTTTGATCCGGGGAAAAGAAGCCCTGATGCACACCCTAGCGATTTAGCGCCCTGGCACTTCTCGATGGTAACGGCCCGGAACCGCGATTTCTGCTCTATCCCCAACAGCGATCGTCGTATTGGCGAATTCCAACCGGGCGCTTTTGACCCAAAGCCGTTGAATTGGAGCATCTCCGACGCCGGCCGGCGTCGGGTTGCCAAGGCTTTCCTGATAATGCCGGTGATTGTAGCGCTCGACGAAGGCAGCGGCGAACAGCAACTTCGCCGGCGGCATTGATCCCTAGTACTTGAAAAACGCTCTTGGCCAAATCCAGGCCGAGTACTGTAATATCCAACTGGACGGCGCCTCTCTAATGTGGCGTTCAACATGGCCACCACGCTATAGATGCCGTGGCGCAGGGTCCGAGCACCCCATTGCCGCGCTTTGATAATCACCAAGGAGGTCGGATGTGAGCGCACGGGAACAATGGGGATCGCGGCACGGTTTCCTCCTGGCGACCATCGGCGCGGCGGTTGGGCTCGGCAATATCTGGCGCTTCTCCTATGTGGCCGGGGAGAACGGTGGCGCCGTCTTCCTGTTCATCTACCTTGCCTGCATCCTGCTCATTGGTTTGCCGCTTGTGATCGCCGAGCTCTCTCTTGGCCGCCGCGCGCAGGGCGATGCGGTAGCCGCCTTTGAACTCGCCGACAACGGCGGTCCCTGGCGCCATCTAGGCTGGGTCGGCGTTATCGGTTCAGTCATCATACTCAGCTATTACGCCGTGATTGCCGGCTGGGCGCTGAAATATTTCACCGGCGCCGCCACTGGCACGCTGTGGACTGCGGCGGCGACGGGATACGGTGCCTACTTCAAGACCTTCATCGCGGATCGGGGCGAACCCATCGGCTGGCAGGCGGCGATGCTGGCGGCGGCCATGTTCACCGTGGCCGGCGGCGTGCGGAGCGGCATTGAGCGCGTCAACCGCGCGCTCATGCCGATGCTGGTGGCGATCATTATAGCTCTTGCCGCATACGCAATTTCCTTGCCCAACAGTGGCGCAGGGTTAAGTTTTCTTTTCGCGCCCGATTGGTCGGTTCTGGCCAAGCCCACGGTTTATATTGCGGCCTTGGGCCAAGCGTTTTTCTCCCTCGGGATCGGCATGGCCGTATTCGTCACCTACGGCAGCTATATGCCACGCACATTCTCACTGCCTACTTCGGCCGCCGCTATCGCTTTTGGCGATAGCTTGTTCGCCATTATCGCTGGAATTGCTATCTTTCCAGCCGTTTTCTCGTTTGGTGTCGACCCGACGGCAGGGCCGGAGCTGGCCTTTATTACTCTGCCGCAGGTCTTTCTCTCCATGCCGGGCGGCAAAATGTTCGGCTTCGTGTTTTTTCTGCTGCTGTCGGCGGCGGCCTTCACCTCGATGGTCGCACTACTGGAGGTGCCGGTTTCCGTTATTGCCCACCGCCTGAAACTACGGCGGTGGAGTGCTTCGGCCATCGTGGGCGCGGTGGTGTTCGCCGCCGGAGTGCCTTCGGCCATGAGTTTTGGCGTCCTCTCCCACATTCAGATCGGCCGCCATGGCATCCTGGATGGCATCGATGCCGGCGTCTCTAATTTACTGTTGCCCATTTGTGGCGTGCTGGTTGCGCTGTTCGTGGGCTGGCGCCTGAAACAGGCGGTATCCTTGCATGAGGCCGATCTCGCCGGCAGCCGACTCGGACTGGTCTGGCTGTGGTTGCTGCGTATTATAGTGCCCGTCGCTATTCTTGCCATTCTTCTGCAGTCGGCCAGCACGCTTTGACACGCTTGTTCAACAGGTGCTCCATGGTGCCCGTGACAACAAGGAGTCCCCGTCACGGTTACATCGCCAGTACAGCTCCTTCCTGCCAAAAGGCCATATTCCGGCTAAATTCAACCACATCACGAACGCGCCTTGTACTGTGGGGATCGCCGCCTTTTC
>JAQBYC010000119.1 GCA_027623205.1 Pseudomonadota bacterium
TGGCGGGCAGAACCCGCTTGAGGCCGCCCGCCTGGACTCCGCCCTGCTGTTCGGGCCCCATATGTTCAATTTCGCCGAGCAGGCGGCTGCCATGACCAGGCATGGCGGGGCGAGCCTGGTCGCCGATGCCGATGCCCTGGCCGGCGAGGTCGCCCTGTTGTTGGCTAATGCGGATGAAACCGGGCGCCGGGCGGCGGCGGCGGCCGCCGCCGCTGATGCCGGCCACGATGTGGTCGCGGCGGTGCTGCGGGATTTGAGCCCCTTGATACCCGGCTTGGAAACTGATTATGCAGGCGCCTGAATTCTGGACCCATGACGGCGTCCTGGCGCATGCCCTGCAACCCCTGGCCTGGTTGTACGGTGCCGCCGGCCGTTTGCGCCGGGCCACGGGCCGTCCCTGGCAGGCCGCGGTGCCGGTGATCTGCGTCGGCAATCTGGTGGCGGGCGGTGCCGGGAAAACCCCCACTGCCCTGGCCCTGGGACGCGCCTTGGCCCGGCGCGGGATCGCGCTGCATTTTCTTAGCCGGGGTCACGGCGGCCGCTTGCCGGGGCCGGTTCGCGTGGATCCGGCGCGGCACCGCTCGGGGGACGTGGGCGACGAGCCCCTTTTGCTGGCCGCCGCCGCGCCGGCCTGGATCGCCCGCGACCGTGCCGCCGGCGCCCGCGCCGCCATCGCCGGTGGCGCCCAAGCCATCGTCATGGATGATGGGTTCCAGAATCCAGGCCTGGCCAAGGATCTGTCACTGCTGGTGATTGACGCGGCCTACGGCCTGGGCAATGGCCGCGTGCATCCGGCCGGCCCCCTGCGGGAGCCCGCCGGCATGGGCCTGGCCCGCGCCGACGCCGTGGTCCTGCTGCAATCCGGCGAACGACCCGCGCCGCTACCCGCCTTGGCGCGGCCGCCGTTGACGGCCCGTTTGATCCCCTCAGCTGACGCCTTGGCGTTGCGCGGATGCCGGGTTCTGGCCTTTGCCGGCATCGGTCGTCCGCAACGTTTTTTCCATACGGTGCGGGAATTGGGCGCGGACCTGGTGGGCCAGCAGGCGTTTCCCGATCATCATCCCTATCGTGAAGACGAAATCTGGAGGCTGGTCGAGACAGCGCGCGATCTGGACGCCCAGGCCGTGACCACGGCCAAGGACGCCATGCGTTTGCCGCCCGGCGCCCGGGCCATGGTGACGGTGATCGACGTAGCCCTGGCCTTTGACCGGCCCGATGACCTGGATCATCTGCTGGATCGTATCCTCGGAGCGTGTCGCGGCTAATCCGACCCATTTGACCGATCTTATACCAGTGGTCCTTGATATTACCGAACGCGCGGGGCGGCAATCCTTGCTATTCCGGCATGGGACCGACCAGAAGGGCTGGGTCCAGGCGTTGATCGAACCAGTTCAGGCGCCAATCCAGGTGCGGACCCGTGGCCCGTCCGGTGGCGCCCAGAGTGCCGATCTGTTCCCCCTGGCGAACGAATTGACCGGGCCTAACGGTCACTGTCTGCATGTGTGAATAGACCGAGGTCAGACCATGGCCGTGATCCAGCATGACCGTGCCGCCGGTGTAATACAGATCACGCTCCGCCAGGGCCACCATGCCGTCGGTGGAGGCATGCACGGGGCTGCCCGGCTTGGCGGCAATATCCAGGCCGAAATGAGGCCGTCGGGGTTTGCCATTCAATATCCGTTGACTGCCATAGACACCACTGATCCTGCCGCGCACGGGCCAAAGGAAACCACTTTCAAGCCAGGGTTCCGGGCTGTCTTGGCGGCGGACGGCGGCAATCGCGCCATTTTCACGGCGGATGCGGACCAGCACGTCCGCCGGCGGCGTCACCATCTTCTTCGGCACGCCGTCGATCCGCTGAATTTCGTATTGCCGTGCCTTGATGGTCAGCTTTATGCTGTGTTTGATACCGTCGGTTCCACTCCAGGACAACAGCGCGATACCGGGGAAATCCCGGCCAAAGCCAATGATAAAGGATCCCGTCGCGCCGACCCGGACGGCACGGCCGTTGAATTCCATTTTTGTGCCGGGCGCGGTCCGTCCATACGCCAGGCCGCCTTGGACAAAATGTCCCCGCAACACCGGCGCCTCGGCCAGGGCCACGCAGGGCCAGATGAAAAGACAGAGGACGAGCCATATGCGCATCAGAACAACGAACCCTGCTTGCCCGGTTCTTTTGGATTGCCTCGGGGCCCGGCCTGGGATCCGGTCTTTGGTTCGCTCTCGCGAGGCATCCGCGCCCGCTTTGCCGTGCGCCTGGATGGCCCGTCATCAACGGTGACCGCCACTTCGCCATCATGGAAACGAACGGCCAAAGCACTGCCCGCGATCGCCTCGGCCGCCGCCATGACCACGCCGCCGTCACGCCGGCGGACCATGGCATAGCCCCGCTCCAGCACCCGTTCGAAGCTGAGGCTGTTCAACAACTGGCCCAGGCCCGCCAGCCGCAGGCGATGTTCATTGACGCGGCCCTGTACGGAGCGTTGCAGACGTCCCTGGAAGTCCCCGAGGGATTTGCCGCCCGCCTCGACCCGTTCCAGCACCAGCCGCGGGCGGAGGCGCGCGGCGATTGCGGTCAGGGCGTTGCGTTTTTCCCCACCGAAGATCAACAGGGCGCGATGCAACCGCTCCGTCCCCTCGTCCAGCCGTTGGCGGGCCAGGGCCAGCAGTTCGCGGGGCCCACGCAGGCCCCGGGCCAGGCCGTCCAGATCGCGCCGCCGTTCGGCCAGCAGCCGGTGCAGGGCCAGACCCAGGCGCCGGCCCAGATCCTGATTGCTCGCCACCAGTTCGGCGCGCACCGGCACGGCGATTTCCGCCGCCGCGGTCGGCGTTGGCGCCCGCCGGTCGGACACAAAGTCGATCAGCGTGGTATCGGTTTCGTGGCCAACGGCGGAGATCAGGGGAATTTGGCTTTCGGCCACGGCCCGCGCGACCACCTCTTCATTGAAGGCCCATAGATCCTCGATCGATCCGCCGCCACGGGCGACGATCAGCAGATCCGGGCGCGGGACCGGGGAGGACGCGTCCAGGGCGTTGAAACCTCTTATCGCAGCCGCCACCTGTTCCGCCGCGCCCTTGCCTTGCACCAGAACCGGCCACAACAGCACCCGGCTGGGAAAGCGGTCGCGCAGCCGGTGTAGAATATCGCGAATCACCGCCCCCGTGGGCGAAGTCACCACACCGATCACCCGGGGCAGATATGGCAGCGCCTGTTTACGCTCCTGGGCGAACAATCCCTCCGCCGACAGTTTCTGGCGCCGCTCCTCCAGCAGCGCCATGAGGGCGCCGATCCCGGCCGGCTCCATGGCCTCGACCACAAGCTGGTAGCGTGAGCGGGGGGCAAAGGTGGACAGCTTGCCGGTGCAGATCACTTCCAGACCATCCTCTGGTCGAAATTGCAGTTTTCCGGCGGTCCCACGCCAACAGACGCTATCGATGACAGCCCGGTCATCCTTCAGCGAAAAATATAAATGGCCCGACCGCGCCGCCATGAAGCCAGACACCTCGCCCCGAACGCGGACATAGCCGAAGTTGTCTTCCACCGTCCGCTTCACGGCAGCGGCGATCTCGGAGACCGAATATTCCGGCAAATTGGGCGCGCCATCGGTTTCGTTTTCGCGCATCGCTTACAAACCTCGATCAACTGCTGTCGCTCTTGCCGGGCTATGATACAAGGGGCGCGTATCGAGTAAACCAAGAGGTTCCATTCCATGCATGTTCTGGTCATCGGCGCGGGCGGACGCGAGCACGCGCTTTGTTGGGGCGTCGCCCGGTCGCCATTGGCGAGCCGGTTGAGTTGCGCGCCCGGCAATGGCGGTATTGCCCAGCTGGCCGAATGCGTTGATCTCGCCATGGATGATTTTGACGGCATCATCGCCTACTGCCGCGCCGAGGCGGTGGATTTCGTCATCGTCGGACCCGAAGGCCCGCTGGTGGCTGGCCTTGTCGACCGATTGGAAGCCGCGAACATCCTCGCCTTTGGCCCTTCGGCCCGGGCCGCGATCCTGGAAGGCTCCAAAGTCTTCACAAAAAATCTGTGCAAGCGCCATAACATCCCCACGGCCGCTTTCGAACGCTTTTCCGACCTGGCCAAGGCGCGAGAATACATCAAGGACCAGGGCGCGCCCATCGTGGTGAAGGCGGATGGCCTGGCGGCGGGCAAGGGTGCGATCGTCTGCGAAACCACCGAGGAGGCGTTGGCGGCGGCGGCGGAAATTCTCGGCGGCCAGTTCGGATCGGCGGGCGACGAAATCGTCGTCGAACAGTTCATGGTGGGCGAGGAAGCCAGTTTTTTCGCCCTGTGTGACGGCCGCAACGCCTTGCCACTGGCCACGGCCCAGGATCATAAGGCCGTGGGCGATGGGGATGTCGGGCCCAATACGGGCGGCATGGGGGCCTATTCCCCGGCCCCGGTAATGACCGATGAGATGTGCCAGAAAACCATGGAACGGATCATCCTGCCCACCATGCGGGCCATGGAACAAGATGACCGTCCCTTCAAGGGCGTGCTGTACGCCGGCCTGATGATCACGGATCGCGGGCCGCAATTGATCGAGTACAATGTTCGCTTCGGTGATCCGGAATGCCAGGTCCTTCTGGCGCGCTGGCAAAGCGATCCGCTGGCCGCCCTGCTGGCCGCGGCCAAGGGTCAATTGGCCGGCTATGAAGTGAGTTGGTCGGAGCAGGCCGCTATAACGGTGGTCATGGCCGCCCGGGGTTACCCCGGCGATTATGCCAGGGGCACCGAGATCAAGGGCATAGCGGCAGCCGAGGCCATTGCCGGCGTCTCGGTCCTGCATGCCGGCACCAAGCTGGTGGACGGTCGCTTGCTGGCCACTGGCGGCCGGGTGTTGGGGGTGACGGCCCAGGGCGCCGACGTCAAATCTGCCCAGGCGCGCGCCTATCAGGGCGTGGATGCCATCGATTGGCCCGAAGGTTTCTACCGACATGACATTGGCTGGCGCGCTATCGAGCGGGGCGAGGAGCAGAACAAAGGATGAGCGACCGCGCCGAAAATACCCGAACCGAATGGTTGACCACTCTGGCCAAATTCAAGGACGATCCGGACCAGGCCGCCAACAGCGCCATGTGGTCTCCGCGCCTGGATGGCGCCTCGCGGGATGAACTGACCGCCATACAGAACGAAAAACTCGCTGTCGTCACGCCGTTTTTGTATGAGAACAGTCTTTTCTACCGCCAGCGCTTTGACCGCCTGGGCTTGGCGCCAACGGATATTTCCAGCGTCGAGGATCTGGTCAAATGGCCGGTGGTGGATAAATCGGAAATGACGCTGGATGGGGAAAGCCATCCACCATTTGGCCACTACACGACCATGTCCGATGAAATCTGGCGCAGTCGGGGATGGATGCTGTTTTCCACCTCCGGCACCACCGGCACGCCGCGCATCTTCCGCTATTCCCAGATCGACCGGGACTATTGGGCCTGGGCCAACGCCCGGGCCATGCACGCCATGGACTTCGTGGCCTCGGATACGGTGTTCATGATGACCGGCTATGGTACCCATGTGTGGGCCTGGGGGGTGCAAATGGGACTGGCCAAGATGGGCATCGGCCTGATTCCGGGCGGCGGCATGGATGGGGCAATGCGGGCCGGCATTGTCGCGCGTTTCCAACCGACGGTGCTTTGTTGCACGCCATCCTATGCCCTGTATCTGGGACGCGTCATGCAGGATATGGGCCTGGATCCGGCCGCAACCTCGGTCCGGCTATTGTTCTGCGGCGGCGAGCCGGCCATGGCCATTGGACCGACGCGGAAAAAGCTGGAAGATCTCTGGGGCGCCCGGCTGGTGGAATTCTATGGCTGTACCGAAGCCGCGCCCCAGGCGGGCGGCTATGCCTGCGCCGCCACGGGTCAGGATAAGGATGGCTATTTTCTGCACTTGATGGAAGATATTCAAATATGGGAAACCGTTGATCCAGAAAACCTGCAACCGACGGCACCGGGCCAGCGCGGTCTTTCCGTCTGCACCAATCTGGTGTCGGAAAGTTCACCGCAGTTGCGTTTTCTGGTGGGCGATTTTACCACCCTCAACCAGGACGCCTGCGCCTGCGGCCGCAATCATGTGCGTGCCATGGGGTGTTTCGCAGGCCGGGCCGATGACCTGATCAACCTACGGGGCGTCAAGTTCTTTCCGACCCAGATTGAAAAGGCCGTGCGCGCCATCCCCGGCCTGGGCGACGAGTTCCAGATGATTCTGTCCAGCCGCAAGGCCGACGGCATGGACGTGATGAAAGTGGTGGTCGAACATCCAGAGCATGGTCCAGGATCAAAGCTGGTCGAACAGGTCGGCGACGCCATCCGCGCCGAAATCGAGCTGCGCGTGGATATAGAGGTGGTTGCCCCGGACAGTTTGCCGAAAACCGAATTCAAGGCAAAACGCGTGACTGACCAGCGGGCTAAACACTAGACCGTGTTCGAGATTCATCGATGGGGGGTTGAAAAATCGACGACAAATATTTCAACCCGGTGTCAGGAAAAACAGTGACGATATTGGCGGGCTGTTCAAGCCGTTCCGCCAGCTTCATACAGCCGAACAGATTGCCGCCAGAACTGCCGCCGGCCAGGATGCCTTCGCAGGCCGCCAATTGCCTGGTCAGGCCGAAGGCATCATCGTCGTTGAATTGCATCATCTCGTCGACGACCGAAAAGTCCATGCATTGCGCGATATGGTCTTCGCCGATGCCTTCAACCTGATAGGATGCAATCTCGCTTTCATCGATCTCGCCGGTCGTGAAGTAGGTATAGTAGATCGAACCGATGGGGTCGGGCATCAACACCTTGATATGGGGATTCTGTTCCTTGAGATATCGCCCAACGCCGCTGACGGTGCCCCCGGTGCTGCCGCAGGCGACGAAGTAATCGATCTTGCCATCCATTTGCCGCCAGATTTCAGGACCGGTCGTCAGATAATGCGCCTCGGCATTCTTGGGATTGTCATATTGGTTGAGCATGAAGGAATTGGCCGTCGCGGCCGCGATATCCCGCGCCCGCTGAACATAGTGCTCGGCGGTACCGGGCATCGCATTGGTCGGACAAACCACGATCTCGGCGCCCAGGGCGATCAACGCCGCCTGCTTTTCCCTGGATACCTTGTCCGGCATGGTCAATACGGCCCGATATCCCTTGATCGCCGCGACCATGGCAATCGCCGCGCCGGTATTACCCGAGGTATTTTCAACAATGCAGCCGCCGGGCTGCAACAGCCCGGTACGCTCCGCATCCTCGATAATATGGCGGACGATCCGATCCTTGATGCTGCCAGTCGGATTAAAATATTCCAGCTTGGCGAAGACCTTGGCGCTTTTGCCGGCAAACAGGTGTTCCAACGCCACCAACGGTGTTTCGCCAATCGTATCGAGAAGTTTGGTCGAGCTCACCGGCAAACCACTCGCGTCCCTGACCATACAAATCTCCTAATTGACGCTTCACAAGACGCCTCGAACTGACCGCAACACTACCCGCTTTTTAGCGGCGTGGGCATGGTTTCGCCGCCGAATTGTCATTTTAGCCATCGCTTTCGAGCCTGGGCTCTAGTCGCCACTGGCTACGGCAACGCCATATGTCAGTCCGGCGTCCGCCAACAGGCGCCAGGCGTAGTCGGCGAAGCTGCGGCCCACGTGAATATGATAGGCGCCGTCCGGTTGCGGATGCAGCAGGATGCTGCAGCGGGCCAGAATGCTGCGCGCGCAATGTCCAGGGGCAAGATCCGGGCTTTCAAGATCCAGGGGGCAGAGTTTGCCGAGCACGTCGCGGGCGCGGGGGCCGGAAAGAGCAATGATTTGCTGGCCATCGCCATTATTGATGATGGCATGATGATGGCCGGTCAAGGCTGTGGCGAGACGCCCCTGCCCGGCCGGGCCCATAGCGCCCAGAATCAGCCATTCACTGGGACCAAGCCAGAGTGCCGTCACGCCGTCATGGCTGCTGATGCGGTTCGGGTCCAGGGGCAGTTCGAAACCCATACCGGCGCGAAAAGCCGCCACGAAGCCGGCATCGCCGCTCTCCCCTCGTAGGATAATCGAGGGTCGATAGGGCAGCGCCCGCAATGTGACGCCGGCATCCGCCACGGGTGGTTCGCGGCGTGCCGCCAGGGCCAGGTGGGCCAGGGGCTGATGGCGAAGCGAGGTCATTTCGCGCGCGCTCCTGGATCGAGAAAGCGTGGCCCGGTCACCGTCGCGGGCACGGCACGGCCGTCATAGGCGATGTGAATGGTCTCACCTTGGCGCGCGCGGCCGCCCTGTAACAGGGCGAGGGCGAAGGTTCGGCCCAGGTTGGGGCTGTGATAGCTGGATGTGACATGGCCCAGGCCCCGTTGCGGCGGCGCGGGATCGGCGCCTGCGATCAGTTGCGCGCCTTCGGGCACCCGATGGCCGGGGTCATCGGTCAACAGACCCACCAGTTGCGGGCGGCCCTGGCGCATCGTATCGCGACGGAACAGCGAACGTTTGCCCAGGAACTCCTTCTTACGGCTGACCATGCGGCCCAGGCCCAGATCATCGGGCGTGGTGGTGCCGTCGGTCTCCTGCCCGACCATGATAAAGCCGACCTCGGCGCGGAGCACGTGCATGGCCTCGGTGCCGAACGGCGTAATGGCGTATTTTTCACCCGCCGCCATCAACGCCGCCCACAACGCCGGACCATGACCCGCCGGCACGTTGATTTCGAAAGACAGTTCGCCGGTGAAGCCGATCCGGAAGATGCGGGCCTCCAGGCCCGCCGCGACCTCACCCATCGCTACGGTTTGCCAGGTCATGTGAGGAAAGGCTTCGGCCGATAGATCCCAATCCGGACATAATTCCGCCAGCAACCTGCGGGCATTCGGGCCACACAGAGCGGCAACGGCCCATTGTTCCGTACACGAGGTGCAATAGACCGATAGTTCCGGCCATTCGGTTTGCAGCCAGCTTTCCAACCAGTCAAGAACAGGCGCCGCGTTGCCGGTGGTGGTGGTCATGTGAAAATGGTCTTCACCCAGACGGACGGTGACGCCATCATCGAAGATCATACCGTCCTCGCCTAGCATCAGGCCATAACGGCAGCCGCCCACCGCCAGACCTTTCCAGCCATTGGTATAGATCCGGTTCAGAAATTCCGCGGCGTCCGGCCCACGGATATCAATCTTGCCCAAGGTCGAGGCGTCCATCAGACCCAGGCTGGTACGCACGGCCAGGGTCTCGCGATCGACCGCCGCGGCCATGGCTTCCCCGGCTTTGGGGTAAGAGTAGGGTCGAAGCCATTGTCCCACCGGTTCGAACACCGCGCCATGGTCCTGATGCCAGCCATGCATGGGCGTACGGCGGACCGGATCCAGCAGCGGTCCCGTCTGCCCGCCCGCCAAGGCGCCGAAGGCAACCGGCGAGAAGGGCGGGCGAAAGGTCGTATGGCCAACCTGTGGCACGGTCACATCCAGGGCCTCGGCGACGATCCCCAGGGCATTGATATTGGCGGTGCGGCCCTGATCCGTGCCCATTCCGACGGTCGTGTAACGTTTCACATGCTCGATGGAGCGGTAGCCCTCACGGGCCGCAAGGCGCAGATCGTCGGCCGTCACATCAGACTGGAAATCGACGAATGCCTTGCCCCCGCCCTTACCCGTACCGGGAATGGACCAGATCGGCCGCGGCGGGGTCAGGGCCGGTTCGACATCCGCCAGCGGCTTGTGCGGCCCACGTCCACGACGGCGGCGGCCGGCATCATTGGCGGCGGCGTTGCCGGCGTCGGCACCCAGGTTCAGACAGTCCTGCAGCCTGAAATCAGCGTTGGCGGCGCCGACGACCCGCACCGCCTGGCGCGCTTTACCCGGCAGGAAGCAGCCCTGCCTCGCATCCCACTGCAAGCTAGTGCCGGCTTGCGACAGCAGATGCAGGGTGGGCGACCAGCCGCCCGAGAGGCACAAAAGATCGCAATCGATATGCCGCGACAGACCGGGAACCACAGCATTCCCAGCCTCGTTCAGCTTGCCTATTTGCACCCCGGTCACAGCTTTTCGCCCTACGACACCGAGCACGGCCCGATCCGCCATTAATTCAATGCCCAGGCGGTCCAAATCGCCACGCCAGCCGATCGGCGCCCGGGCGCGCACATCGACCACCGCCGCCACCGCCACGCCCGCCCGGGCCAGATCCAGAGCCACCGGGTAGGCGCCGTCGTTGTTTGTGAAGAGCACCGCCCGGCGGCCGGGCCGGACGCCGTAACGATTGATGTAGGTTTGCACTGCCGCCGCCCCCATGACACCGGGGCGGTCGTTATTGGCCAGCACCAGGGGCCGTTCCAACGCACCTGTGGCGAGCACGACTTGTTTTGCCCGCACTTGCCACAGCCTTTGCCGTGGTTGGCCCGGGCCTGGCTGGAGCAGGTGATCCGCCACCCGCTCCAGCATCACCAGGGCGTTGTGATCGTAATAGCCGGTAACCACTGTTCGAGGCAGCAGGCGGACGTTTTCGGCCCCGGCCAGTTCCGCCTCTATCCCGGCCACCCAGGCAATGGCAGGTCGGCCATCGATCTGCTGGCCGTTACCGAGCAGGGCGCCGCCGAACTCCGCCCCTTCATCCGCCAAGATCACCCGCGCGCCCGTGCGTTTGGCTGCAAGCGCCGCCGCCAGGCCGGATGGGCCAGCGCCGACCACCAGAACATCACAATGGGCGTATTGTTTTTCATAGCGGTCGGGGTCGGCGCTCGTCGCTGCCTTGCCCAGGCCCGCCATGCGCCGGATCACCGCCTCATAACGAGGCCACATGCTGGCGGGCCACATGAAGGTTTTATAATAGAAACCCGCCGGAAACAGGGGCGAAAGGCGGTCATTCAAAGCGCCCAAATCAAATTCCAGGCTGGGCCAGCGGTTCTGGCTTTCCGCCACCAGTCCGTCATACAAAATAATTTCGGTAGCGCGCACGTTGGGCTCGGCCCGCCCACCCTGACGCAAGCGCACCAGGCCATTGGGCTCCTCGCCCCCCGCCGCCATCAGGCCCCGTGGCCGGTGATATTTAAAGCTGCGCCCAACGAGGCGCACGCCGTTGGCCAGCAAGGCCGAGGCAAGCGTATCACCCTGATATCCATACATGGTTTTGTTATCGAAACGAAAACTCAGACGCCGCGTCCGGTCGATGCGGCCGCCGTCTGTCAGGCGATTGCTCTCCCCGCTCATTCGGGCAGCTCCGGCCTGTCATCGCCAACCTGATAGATGGCCAGGATTTCATGCGTAACCGTATTGCGCGCCACGTTGAACCAGCGGCCACAGCCATGGACATGGCGCCAACGTTCGAAGTGCAGGCCTTTTTCGTTGCGCCGCATAAAGACGTAATCGCCCCAGGCCCGGTCATCCAGGTCTTCCGGCGCCAACGGGCGGACGATATGGGCCTCGCCGCCGCAGGCGAACTCCTGTTCGGAGCGGTCTCCACACCATGGGCAAGACAGCAATAGCATCTAGTGCGCCACCGCCGCGGCGCCATGTTCGGCAACCAAGGCGCCACTGTAAAACCGCTCCAGCGCAAATGGCGCATTGATGGGATGGGCTTCGCCCTTGGCCAGGGTATGAGCGAACAGATAACCCGATCCCGGCGTTGCCTTGAAGCCACCGGTGCCCCAGCCGCAGTTGAAATACAACCCCGCCACCGGGGTGCCGCTGATGATCGGGCTGGCGTCCGGGCAAAGATCGACGATGCCGGCCCATTGCCGCATCATCTTCAGGCGGGATGTGATGGGGAACAATTCGACGATGGCGCGAATGGTTTCTTCGATCACCGGCAGGCTGCCACGCTGGGCATAGGAATTATAGCCGTCTATACCGGCGCCGATGACCAGTTCGCCTTTGTCGGACTGGCTCATGTAGCCGTGCACCTTGTTGGACATCACCACCGTCGGCATGATCGGTTTGACAGGTTCCGAAACCAGGGCCTGCAGGGGATGGCTCGCCAACGGCAGGCGCAGCCCGGCCATGGCCGCCAGGACCGAAGAATGCCCCGCGGCCACCACGCCGATCCTTGGCGCCATAATGTCGCCCTGGCTGGTTTGCGCGCCTTCGATGCGGCCCTGCCGAATGGTGAAGCCGGTGACCTGGCAATTCTGAATGATATCCACGCCCAGGCGGTCGGCGGCGCGGGCATAGCCCCAGGCTACGGCGTCATGACGGGCCACACCGCCACGCCGCTGCAGGGTGCCGCCCAAAATTGGATAGCGCATGTTGGAATCCAGATTCAGGATCGGACAAAGTTCGCGCAATTGGACGGGCGTCACCCATTCTGCGTCGACCCCGGCCAACTGATTGGCGTAGATGCGCCGGTGCAACTCCCGCGCCTCGTGGTTGTCATGGGCCAGATTGATCACGCCGCGTGGGGAGAACATGACATTGAAGTTCAGTTCCTGGCTCAGCCCTTCCCATAGGGTCAGGGCGTGATCATAGATCGCCGCACTTTCCGGATTGAGATAGTTGGACCGGACAATGGTGGTGTTGCGCCCAGTATTGCCGCCGCCGATCCAGCCCTTTTCCAGCACCGCGACCTTGTCCATACCGTGCTGCTTGGCCAGATAATAGGCTGTCGCCAGGCCATGACCGCCGCCGCCAACAATAATCGCGTCATAAGACGGGCGCGGCGGCGGGCTGCGCCAGACGCGAGGCCAGTGGCGGTGCCCCTGCAATGCATTGCGCCCAAGGGCGAAGATCGAATACTTTGCCATGCCTTTGGTCCGCCACGCGAAAATGAGCCCAGGGGATATTATAGCGCGCAGCCAATCCAACGGCACCTAGAAAGGCGAATGATGAGCAACGATCCAATCTATATGACGAAAACCGGCGAGATTGCTGAAATAATTCTCAACCGGCCGGAAAAACTGAACGCCCTGAACAGCGAGGTCTGGCAGGGCATCGTGGAACTGTTTGGTCAGGCCGGCGCCGACGACGGGATCAAGGTGGTGGTCCTGCGCAGCAGCGCGGAACGCGCCTTTGCCGCCGGCGCGGATATCTCGGAATTTCCCATCGTGCATGCCACGCCCGAAAGCGCCGGCGCCTATCATGACAAGGTCCGCACGGCCTATGACGCCATCGCCAGCATAGACAAACCCACCATCGCCATGGTCCGTGGCGTGTGTTTCGGAGGCGGCTGCGCCATCGCCCTGAACTGCGATCTGCGCTATGCGGACACCACGGCGCGCTTTTGCATACCCCCGGCGCGGCTGGGCATTGCCTACAGCCTGTCGGAAACCAAACGCCTGTCCGATTTGATTGGTCCCTCGCGGGCCAAGGAGATGCTGATGGGCGCCAAGGTGATCGAGGCGCGCGAGGCCCTGGCCATCGGCCTGGCCACCCGCCTGTTCGCGCCGGAGGAGCTGGAGTCAGGCACCCGAGACTTTGCGCAAAACCTATGCGATCTGTCGCAATTCACCATCCGCGCGGTGAAAACCGTGGTCGGCGAAATAGGCAACGGCGCGACGGACGAAACCGAAACCTCCCGCCGCCTGCGCACCGAAGGTTTTCAAGGCGCCGACTACATCGAGGGCCGGGACGCCTTTCTGGAGAAGCGCAAAGCGAAGTTTACCTATCGTTAGCCCAAATTCGATAAATATCGAATTTGGGCTAGTCGTAGCCCGGTGGGGGTCGGAAGCCGAAGATTTCCGCCGAGGTCAGGCGGCAGAATTCAATCGCCGTCTTGTCCTCGCCTTCCGCCGCCACCGCCTGCAGGCCCAGGGGCAGACCCTCGGGACTGTGGCCGGCGGGGGCGACGGTGGAGGGCAGAAAGACCATGTTGGCGTAGCCGGCCCAGAACATCTGGTTGACGCCCAGTTGCTGTTTTCCGTTCACCGTGATGCTGCGCTCGTGGCGCTCGCCGGCCTGATCATGGGGCCAGGCAGCGGATGTGGCGGCCGGGCACAGCAGAATATCCCAGTCCTTGAAGAACGCCGCCCAGGCATGGCGCATGATCTCGCGCTCGTTGTCCAGAGCCAGCCATTCCCGGTGCGGCAGCAGCACGCCCCGCGCCATGCGGGCCAGATAACTGTTGCCGTCAACCGACCCATCGGCAGCGACCTGGGCGAAATAGGCCAGTTGCTTTTCGGTGGCGCTGCGCGAGGTCGCGGCCCGCAGAATGGTGATATAGACCTCGAAGGCGCGGGCGGTATCCACGTCCGGCCGGGCGCTGTCGCTGACCGTGGCGCCGGCCTTGGCCAGGGCATCCGCCACCCCCTGCAGACAATCCTGATAGGGCAGGTCGACCTCCGCCGCCGGATCGCTCAACATCACCGCAACCCTGAAATCCTTCAAGGCCGTCTTGCGCGGGCCCGGCAGTTGCAGCCGCCAGGCGTTGGCCCTGAACCGGTTCGGTCCCGCCGTGATGTCCAGGGACAGGGCCAGATCCTCGGCACCGCGGGCCAGGGGACCGACCACGGCGATATCCGCCTGACTGAAGCTTCCCGGCAGGGCTTGGCCATCACCGGACACGATGCCATAGGTCGGCTTGTGCCCGAAGACGCCGCAATAATGGGCCGGATTGCGGATTGAAGCGCCGATATCGCTGCCCGCGTCCAAACCCGTCAAACCAGCCGCCAACGCCGCCGCCGAGCCGCCCGAGGAGCCGCCCGGCGTTCGCTGCAGGTCCCATGGATTATTGGTGGTGCCATAGATCTCGTTGAAGGACTGCCAATCGGCCAGATTGATGGGCACGTTGGTCTTGCCGAAGATCACGGCGCCGGCGCCCAGTAGGCAATCCACATAATGGGCGTTGGTGGTGGGGATGTTGTCCTTCAGTTCAGGCTTGCCCCAAGTTGTCGGGCTGCCTGCGAAATTGAAGGATTCCTTGATAGTCATGGGCAGGCCATGCAGCGGCCCCCAGTCTTCGCCCCGCGCCAAGGCCTCGTCCGCCGATGTGGCCCGCGCCCGCGCCCCGTCTCTGTCCATCCAGATGATGGCGTTCAGCGCCGGATTATAGCTGTCCACCCGCTGTAAATAATGGTCCAGCAGCTCAACGGCGCTGATCTCACGGGCCTTGATTTTGGCCACCAGTTCAACTGCGGTGGCGTAGTGCAATTCAGACATCGTTCTCTTCCCCGCGCTCGGCGAAAACGTCCTTGGCGATGGCGGCGGCGGTCATGGCCGTGGGCCAGCCGGAATAGAAGGCCAGGTGGGTTATGGTTTCGATGATCTCGTCGCGGGTAACACCGTTGTCGAGGGCCCGGCCCAGATGGCCGACCAGTTGCCGCTCCCGGCCCATGGCGATCAGGGAGGCGACGGTGATCAGACTGCGGTCCCGTTTCGACAGCGCTTCCCGTTCCCAGACATCGCCGTAGATCACCTGTTCGGTCAGTTCGATCAGTTTTGGCGCCGTCGCACGTATCTGGTCCCGTACGTTGGGTGTAGGTGTTTTAATCATGTCGTCCCCATTGGTGTTACTCCCACTCAATAGAAATATCAGAAATTAATCAATAAAATCAATTACTTAAATTAGTTTGAATCTA
>JAQBYC010000120.1 GCA_027623205.1 Pseudomonadota bacterium
CACAGGCGCAGGGTGCCGTCATCCCCGGCGGAAATGATGCGGTCGCCATCGGGGCTGAAGGCGCAGGCCGAAGCATTGGGAATAACTGCGTCCCATGACAAATCGGCACGCCTAGCAAGGTGGGGCCAGTCGGGATGGGGCGCTATACAAGGCGCGATCAACAACAGGTCCGATGCAAGAGAGGGCAGGTCCGGGCATTTAAGGAACCGGGGTCGATAGCCGAGTGCAGCGTCAAAGCTGGTTTCGTTGAGTGCGCAATGCCGGAATGTCGTAGCCGTCAGCGTGGCGCCGTCAAAGCCGGCGGAAATCAACCGGCAGTTTTGAAACAGCGCCTGCTCCAGGCGGGCGCCGCTGAATTTTGCGCCTTCCATCTGTACACCCGTGAAGCTGGTACGCCGCAATGTGGAGCCACTGAAGTTGGCCGGCCCCAGCATCAGGGCGGGACCGCCCTCATCACCCAAGCTTTGTTCAGATAGATCCGCGCCGTGCAAATCGATACCGTGCAGAACCGGCATGGGCCAGCCGTGGCGGCGGGCGCGAAGGGCGTAGGCCAGCAGCATTTCGCTGACCTGTTTACGGTAAGGGGTGCGCCAGCCCTGCAATGTTTTCATCAGCGCGGTGTCCGCCGTACCTTCCTGTAGCATCTGGCCCAGAAAATCCAGGGTCTCCTGGCTTGGCAAGGGCATGGCCCACAGGTCAGGCTGGTTATGGCGGATCGCTTCCAGCAAATATTCCGCCAGGAAGAACTCCTGCAACGATGTATGGGCAAAGCGAAATGCGCTGACATCGCCGTCCTGCCGGCGAAGGAAAGTGGCGGTGCGCAGGTCCTCCTCCAATTGTTCCGCGCCGATTTTTGCGTAACGGGCCGCCAATGCGGGCTGGTCCCGCAGCCAAAGGTGGAACCAGTCCTCGATCCGCTTTATACCCAGGCCGCCGCCGCCGTCGCGCCACAGAAACGCGGCCAGATGGGCGGCCAGGCCCATCTTGTCTTGCGGGCGGATATGATGCTTGCCGCTATCCCGTTCCAGCCACCGCCGCGCCATTTTGCGATACAGGGATACCCCATGGACCGCCCGCCCCGCCATATGGTCAGCCTCGATCTCCGGGATGAATTCCGAGACCAATTTTAGGGTGTAGGGGCGCTTGGTCAGTTCCGTCAGGTTATGAACCGCGCCGATCATCTCCATCAATTTCTTAGTGTCGGTGCCGGGCAGGCCATTTTCGATGTAGCGGGTGACCTGGGCCTCGGACAGGGGCAACAGGATCATGGCGCGATAGCTGTCGGCCTTCTTGTCGCCGCGTTCCTGTCCCGTGAAGTGATTTTGCTGATCCTGCAAGCTTCTGAAATATTGCGTCCGGCAGGATATCAGCACTTTGGCCGGGGCTTTTGCCGTAGGGCGGGCGTGGTAGTCGCCCAGAAGTTTCAATAGGGTATTGGTGAATACCTGCCCGTCGGCCGCTGAAAGCTTGACCAGAACCTCGTCCAGGCCGTCAAAGATGATAGCCGCGCCGTCTTCCATCCATTGCAGCACGTCTTCTAGGGTGTGCGCCGCGGCCGATGCCTCCAACCCGCGTATCAGGCACTCCTCGATGATCTCGGCCAAGTTTGGCAGGTGTTTGTCCAGACCGGTGATATGGCGCAGATCAAGGTACAGGGGAAGGCGGCTGGTTCCGCTAAGCTTATGCTTGTCCAGTAAGGCTTCATAAAGGCGCTGGCAGGTGATGGTTTTTCCCATGCCATATTCCCCCAGCAACGCGAACAGCGGCGGCGCCTTCGGGTCGTCAATCCACTGCGTCAGGTAGTCCATGACGGGAATGCCCTCTCCCGCCGCCGCGGGAGTGTCCTTTTCCAACGAGGCGGGGCTGCCATAGGTGTCATCGATCAGTTGCGAAGCGCCAATCTCGGACAGCTCTTTCGGCCTGATCTGCGGCGGCAGAGAGTCGGGTCCGGCGGGCAGCGCTTCCCCGATAATGGCGCGCACCACCAGGGCGGCATTGCGTGCCGCGATTTTCTGGTTCCTGGTCTTGTTGCGGGTCTTCGTACCGTCGCCCCAGTCCGAAATGCCCTTGACAATCAACCAATCGACTTTGGACCGCTCGGCTGCTGCTGCGATGCCCACCGACTCCATTTCATAACCGACCCCTTTTGGGTAGCGGAATTTTAACTGTTGGCGGGTTGGGTCATGATCGAACAGTGGATTGCCCGACAGCAAGAGGCCAAAATGCACCGCCGGCCAGTCGTCATAATTCTTGCGCCGCGAATCGAGTGTTTTGATCCGATGCAGCAACCTGGTAAAAACCGCATACTGGGAGTTGCGGTCGGTCTCGGTACCGTCCGCATTTTTGCGCACCATCTCGGTATCCTGGACGGCGCCCGGTATCAGAACGTCACCGATTTTCTGATTGGCTTCGTCCAGACCGGCGGCGATGCCGACCGCGATCAGCAATTGGGGCTTCCAGTGCCTGATGGCATCGGCTGCTTCGGCGTCCGCCTTGACCTGTCCCTGGTCGTGGCAATGCCGGTGGACAAGGGGATGTCCGTTAAAGACCCCCAGCAGCGTGTAGTCATTTCCGTCCACGTTCATATTTTGGGTCGATGCCAAGTCCATGAAGCAATCGAGAACGGCGTCCTGTTCGTTTTCATTGAAGGTTAGCAAGACCACCGCGGGGGCGTTGGCAAGGATGCCCCTAATATCATGAATTAGGTTCGGCGTGCCGCTGAGTTCAAGCATCTGGGTCGAGGCGGGCGCCTCCACCCCGCCCTCGAACCACAATGCGCGCTTCCGCCCCAACTTTTTGTCGGCGGAAATCATGATCCGCAGGCTCGACCCATTCTCCTGGGCGGCTTGGTTCACGTCGTTTATCAGGCGGTTCAGCTGCGCGTTGGCGCTGGCCGTCGTGCCGCTATGGGGGAACAGGGTTTGATTGGCGACGCCAACCTGCACGTTGTCATCTGTGTCGAGCAGGCCCAGGATCTGTTGCGCCCCCTTTGCGGTCGCGGAAGATGGCTTAAGTCGCAGTTGCGCGAGTGCGCGTTCCGCGAAGTAACTGGCGAGTTTTGGCATGGCTGTGGCTCCTACGTTGCTGGCGAAGCTGTAGCGCAGGAGCCGCGCAATTTCAAGATATAAAATGTTTGATATGTTTGATTAAAGAAGTTTGTGCCCAAACGGGCGCTCAACAGCAGCGAAATGCTAAAACGGTGTGGACAAGGTTGTGCGGGCCTGTCATGGATTATTCAGGCGTTTCCTGGTGGGCTGAAGTTGGGGATTTTGGCACGGCCCGCGGTATATTCACCGATTGCGAACAGAAAAGTGGACTAGAAAACCATGAACGAACATAGAGGCAGAATTGACCGGATTGCCGAATGGCAGTCCGATTTGACCGAAATCCGGCGCGATATTCATGCTCATCCGGAACTGGGTTTCGAGGAAAACCGCACCTCGGACATCGTGGCGGAAAAGCTGGCCTCTTATGGCTGTGAAGTGCACCGCGGCCTGGGCAAGACCGGCGTGGTGGGCACCTTGCGGGTTGGCAATTCGACCCGTTCCGTGGGCCTGCGGGCGGATATGGACGCCCTGCCGATTTTGGAGGCCAACAGTTTCGCCCACCGCTCCACCCACGAGGGCAAGATGCACGCCTGCGGCCACGACGGCCACACCACCATGTTGCTGGGCGCGGCCCGCTATCTGGCCGAAACCATGAATTTCGACGGCCAGGTGCATTTTATTTTCCAGCCGGCCGAGGAAGGCATCGGCGGCGCCTCCGCCATGATCAAGGACGGCCTGTTCCAGCAATTTCCCTGCGATGTGATTTACGGCATGCACAACCGGCCCAGCCTGGAGGTTGGCAAATTCGCGGTACGGCCGGGTCCGATGATGGCGGGCGGCGGCTTTTTCGATATTCATATCGAAGGGGTCGGGGCCCATGGCGCCCGCCCGGAAACCGGCATCGACCCGGTGATCGTGGCCGCGCACATGGTCACCGCCCTGCAGACCATTGTCTCGCGCAACCTGTCGCCTTTGGAATCGGCGGTGCTTTCGATCACCCAGATCCACGCGGGCGACGCCTACAACGTGATCCCGCAAAAGGCCCGCATCGCGGGCACGGTCCGCAGTTTCACCGATGCCGCAATGGACAAGGTCGAGGCGAATATGCGCCGCATTGCCGAAGGGGTCGCGGCCAGCTTCGGCGCCAAGATCGAGATTGATTTCCGGCTGCTGTTCGCGCCCACCGTCAATACGCCCAGCGAAGCCGCCTTTGTCGCCGATATCGCGGCGGAACTGGTCGGCGAGGAAAATGTCGACCGTAACGGCCCCCTGATCATGGCCTCGGAAGACTTCTCCTACATGTTGCGCGAGGTGCCTGGCGCCTATTTCAATATTGGCAATGGCGGAACCGGCGAATTGGGTGGCTGCGAAGTGCACAACCCCGGCTATGACTTCAACGATGAAGCCTTGACCCTGGGCGCTTCGGCCTTCGTCAAATTGGTGGAAACCCGGCTGGCTAGCGATAGCTGAGACGGCGCCCCGGCGCCTCCCGGAACAGTCAAACGGCCCCGATCGTCTGGCGATCGGGGCCGTTTTGCCGTGCTGTTCCCATACGGAACAGGGATCTTGATTATAGGGCCTTGTGGGCGCCGTTGCAGAATGGCGCGCCGTCGTTGTTTTTGCAGCCGCACAGGGCATAGGCCTTGGCGGTCTCGACCTGGAATTTGACCGGCGCGAAGTCAGACCCCTTGTGGCTGCCATCACAGAGCGGTTGTTTGGCGCTTTTGCCACAGCTGCACCAGAAATAGTCCTTGCCCACCTCCAACTCGGTCATATAGGGGGATTTTTGGGCGATTACCGCGTCCGACATAAATATAGCTCCAGTCCATGTTTGCTTCTTTGCCGGCACACTAATTGGTCAACCAGGCAATAACAATCCAGTGCCGCTGAACATTATTGTTTCTTCATAACGACAATGCCTGCGGTTACGGCAATACCGTGGCCAGTGCATCAATCAGACGGTCGATATCGCCATCGTTATTGAAAAGATGCGGCGTGACCCGCATGGACTGGCCGCGGACGGAGACATAGACGCCGTCCCGACCCAGGCGGTCGGTCAAACCATCGGGCACCTCGCCGGGGAAGCCCAGGCCCAGGAAATGCCCGGCCCGCAGGCTTGGGTCCGAGGCGCCGAGCCCCAGAGGCGCGGTGCGCTCGGCTATCCTGGCGGTCATGGCCGAGAGGGTTTCCTGAATCTCCGCGACCCCCCAGTCCAACAGTTGCTCCAACGCGGCGATGGCCATGGGCAGGGCGATAAAATTGGCCCCTTCGCCCATATCATAGCGCCGGGCGCCCGGCTGAAAGTCGGATTTGTAGTCAACCAGGCCGGCAAAATCCTCGCTGCCCTGGCGCGCGATCCAGTTGTGCTCCAGCGGCCGGCCGTCCCGGTGCCGCGGCGCGACGTACAAGAAGCCCAGGGTGTATGGCCCCAGCATCCACTTATAGCCTGCCGCCACGGCGAAGTCCGGCTGCACGACCGTCACATCGAATGGCAGGGCGCCGATGGATTGGGTCAGATCAACCACCAGGGCGGCGCCAACCTGGCGGCATCGCCGGCCCACGGCGTCCAGGTCGACCAGACCGCCATCGGTCCAATGGCAATGCGGCAAGGCCACGATGGCGGTATTTGCGTCAATGGCATCCAGGATTCGCGGCGTCCAGCCATCGTTGCCGCCACGGGGAATGGTAACGACCTTTGCCTCGCGCCGCGCCGCCAGTTCCCGCCAGGGATAGACATTGGAAGGGAATTGATCCTGCAACACCACCAGGGTCTGCCCCTTGGCTACGGGCAGGTTTTGGGCGGCGGTGGCGGTGCCATAGCTGCAGGCCGGCACCATGGCGATATCGTCGGCCTGGGCATTGATCAAACGGGCGAACAGTCCGCGGGCCCGCTCGGGCGTCGAAAAGAAATCCGGCGGGCTGATCCGCCAGGGCTGCGCCTTGAGGGTCACGGCCTGCTGCCCCGCCGCGACGACCTTGTGCATCAGGGGCGACATATAGGCGCAGTTGAAATAGGCAATGTGATCGGGAATATCGAACAGGTGGCGCTGGCATGGAATCATCGGGGTATTCCGCTGGTTGGTTACGGGCGAGGGCATGTGAAACCGGCAGCCCCCGTAAGTCAATTGCGGCCTAATGTTACGGTGCGGCAAAACATTGTTGACAGGGCAGGGCGCTTACGCAAGAAAGTCCGTTCCCTAAATCCGCCAACAGATTTTCCCGCTTTTCGCGCCCATTGTATAAGGACTTGGCGCCATGCAGCCAAACCGCAAGCCTGCCACGCCCAATTTCTCGTCCGGCCCCTGCGCCAAGCGGCCCGGCTGGACGCCGGCCGTCCTGGCCAGTGCCTCCCTGGGCCGCTCGCATCGTTCCACCGAGGGCAAGGCGCGGCTGTTGGCGGCCATCGAAGGTACCCGCGAGGTCCTGCAGGTACCCGATGATTACCGCATCGCGATTGTGCCCGCCTCGGATACCGGTGCGGTGGAGATGGCCCTGTGGTCGCTGCTGGGCGCGCGCGGCGTCGACGTGCTGGCCTGGGAAAGTTTTGGCGCCGGGTGGGCTACCGACATCACGAAACAGCTGAAATTGCGCGATACCCGTCTATTGGCGGCGGATTACGGTCTGCTGCCGGATCTGATGCAGGTGGATTTCGGCCACGACGTGGTGTTTTGCTGGAACGGCACCACCTCCGGTGCGCGTCTGCCCCATGGTGACTGGATTCCCGATGACCGTGCCGGTTTGACCATCTGCGATGCGACATCGGCTGCTTTCGCCATGGAACTGCCCTGGGACAAGCTGGATGTGGTGACCTTCAGTTGGCAAAAAGTCCTTGGGGGCGAAGCCGCTCATGGCATGCTTGTGCTGGGCCCGCGCGCCGTGGAACGCCTGGAAAGCCATACCCCGGCCTGGCCGCTGCCGAAAATCTTCCGTCTGACCAATGGCGGCAAGCTGATGGAAGCGCCGTTTAAGGGTGAAACCATCAACACCCCGTCCATGCTGTGTGTTGAAGACTATCTGGACGCCCTTGCCTGGGCCCGTTCGGTCGGCGGTCTGCCCGGCCTGATTAATCGGGTCAACGGCAACGCCGCCGTGCTGGCCAATTGGGTCGCGGCAACGCCGTGGGTCGACTATGTCGCCAGGGACCCGGCCAACCGTTCAACCACATCGGTCTGTCTGTCGATCGTTGATGACTGGTTTACCGGCTTGCCGTCGGCCGACGGCAATGCGGTGGCGAAAAACTTCGTGGCGCTATTGGAGGCAGAGGGGGCGGCTTATGATATCGGCGGCCACCGGGATGCCCCGACAGGGCTGCGCATCTGGTGCGGCGCGACGGTGGAACAAGGCGACCTGGAGGCTTTGTTGCCATGGCTGGATTGGGCCTATGGCGAAGTGAAGGCCGGGTTTTCCCGGCCGCCAAAGGGCGGCGCCTGAATTGCCGCCAAAGGGCGGCGCCTGAATTGCCGCCAAAGGGCGGCGCCTGAATTGCCGCCAAAGGAAAGCGGTTAATTTGGCCGCGTGACGGGCGGAAACGTGCAGCGATAGGGGTAGTCTCGAGATATGGTCAAGGTGCTGATTTCCGACAAGATGAGCCCGCGCGCGGCGGAAGTGTTTCGTGCCCGTGGCGTGGACGTGGACGAAAAGCCCGGTCTGACCCCGGACGGTCTGGCCGTTATCATCGATCAATACGATGGTCTGGCGATCCGTTCCGCCACCAATGTGACGGCGGAAATTCTGGCCGCGGCCAAGGGCCGCTTGAAGGTGATCGGCCGGGCCGGCATTGGCGTCGATAATATCGATCAGAAGGCGGCGACGGCACAGGGCGTCTGTGTCATGAATACGCCGTTCGGTAATTCCATCACCACTGCCGAGCATACCGTTGCCATGATGATGGCCCTGGCCCGGCAAATTCCCGCCGCCAACCGCTCCACCCACGAAGGCAAGTGGGAAAAGAACCGTTTTATGGGTGTCGAACTGTACGGCAAGGTTCTAGGCGTGATCGGTTGCGGCAACATCGGCGCGATCGTTTGTGACCGTGCCATTGGCCTGAAAATGCACGTCGTCGCCTACGACCCCTATTTGTCGGAAGAGCGCGCCCGCGAGCTTGGGGTGGCACGGGTGAAGCTGGATACCCTGTTGGCCAGGGCTGATTTCATTACCTTGCACACCCCCTTGAACGACGCCACGCGCGGCATCATCAACGCCGATACCATCGCCAGGATGAAGCCCGGCGTGCGTATTATCAACTGCGCCCGCGGCGGGTTGCTAGTGGAAGAAGATGTGCGCGCCGCGATTGAAACCGGCCAGGTGGCGGGTGCCGCCGTGGATGTATTCTCATCCGAACCGGCGGACAAGAACCCCTTGTTCGGCCTGGAAGCGGTGGTTGCAACACCGCATTTGGGCGCCTCAACCACCGAGGCGCAGGTCAATGTGGCGGTGCAGGTGGCGGAACAGATGTCCGACTATCTGCTGACCGGCGCCATCAGCAATGCCTTGAACATGGCCCCTGTCTCGGCCGAGGAAGCGCCCCGTTTGCGGCCTTATTTCACCTTGGCCCGGGAATTGGGCAGTTTTGCCGGTCAGTTGACCATGAATGCGTTGCAGGCGGTGCATATCGAATACCAGGGGCACGTGGCTGGCCTGAACACCCGGGCCCTGACCGCCATTGTGCTGGAAGGGTTGCTACGCCCCCTGATCGCCAACGTCAACATGATCAACGCTCCGGTCATCGCCAAGCAGCGCGGTATCGAGGTGCGGGAAACCCGCGATGAAGGCACCGGTGACTACCAAACCCTGATCCGCGTGTCCGTCACGACGGAAAGGCAAAGCCGCGATGTTGCCGGTACCCTGTTTGCCGACAACCGGCCCCGCATTGTCCAGGTCAAGGGCATTAAGCTGGAGGCGGAATTAGCCAGGCACATGCTGTATGTCACCAACGAGGACAAACCCGGCCTGATTGGCGCGCTGGGCTCGGTGCTGGGCGATAACGGCGTCAATGTCGCAACCTTTCATCTGGGCCGAGCCGAGGCAGGCGGTGATGCCATTGCGCTGATCGGGGTGGATCAGCCCATTAACGAAACGGTATTGACGGCGGTCCGTGCCTTGCCCCATGTAGGGCGGGCGCAGGCCCTCAATTTCTAGGGGGCTTGGTTTTTAGGGACTTGATCTCTTCGGCTAGAGCATGTTTTCTTAAAACATGCCCGGACTCTTTAAGAATAGAGAAATTGAACCAATTACTTAAGTCGCCTAAGCAACTCCAATTAATCGAAAATTGCTCTAGTCCCTCGCCCGACCATGGATTCAGACGTTTGCAACCATGACCGATTACGCTGAACTGGCTCTGCTGCCTGAAGGTTTGCACGATGACTTGCCGCCCTTTGCCGGGCACGAGGCGCGTTCCATCGAACGTCTGGTGTCGCAGTTCGAGGCGCAGGGCTATGAGCGGGTAAAGCCGCCCCTGATCGAGTTCGAGGAAAGCCTGTTGGCCGGACCCGGCGCCGGCATAGCGCGGCATATGTTCCGCCTGATGGATCCGATTTCCCAGCGCATGATGGGCTTGCGCGCGGATATGACGACGCAGGTCGCCCGGATTGCCGCCACCCGCCTGAAGGATGCGCCCCGGCCCCTGCGTCTCTGCTATGCGGGCCAGGTCTTGCGGGTGCGCGGCAGCCAGTTGCGGCCCGAACGCCAATACGCCCAGTCGGGGGTGGAACTGATCGGCGCCGAGGGCGTGGCCGGCGATACGGAGGTGGTTTTCCTGGCGGCAGACGCGCTGCAGGCACTTGGAATTCAGGGGCTGTCGGTTGATCTGACCCTGCCGTCATTGGTGCCGTTGCTTACTCAGGCACTGGGTTTGAAGGGTGCCGAGGGCGAGGCCGCGCGACAGGCCTTGGATGCCCGGGACGGAGCCGCGATCGAGGCCCTGGCGCCGGCGGTGCGGCAACAACTGGGTGATCTGATGCGCGCGGCCGGCCCAGCGAAAAATGCCCTCGAACGCCTGGCCGGTCTGAACCTGCCGGCTCCGGCCCGCGCCTTGTGTGATCATCTGGCGGCCCTGGTCAAAGGGCTGGATCAGGCCAATAGTGGTTTGACTCTGACCATTGACCCAGGCGAAAGCCGCGGTTTTGAATATCAGACAGGAGTCAGTTTCAGTCTGTTCGCGGACGGCGTGCGTGGTGAATTGGGCCGGGGTGGCCGCTATGCCCTGTCCAGCGGCGAATCCGCGATCGGGTTCACCCTGTATCTGGACAGCCTGATGCGCGCGGTTCCTGGATTGGCGGCGGCGGCGCGACTGTATCTGCCCTTTGGCACAAGCGGCGCGCGGGCGCGGCAACTGCGGACCGAGGGCTGGTGCACGGTACAGGGCCTGGACGGTGGCGCGAACCCTGAAGAAGAAGCCCGGCATCTGGCCTGCAATCATATTCTGCGCGGTGATCAGGCGCAGGCATTGTCCTGACCGCGCCGGGATGACGCTGATATCAGCACTTTTCAGTATGACGGTTTTCAGTATGGAACGGTAGGAAAATGGCGAATGTAGCGGTAGTCGGCGCCCAATGGGGCGACGAAGGCAAGGGCAAGATCGTCGATTGGTTGTCCGAGCGCGCCTCGGTCGTGGTGCGTTTCCAGGGCGGCCACAATGCGGGCCACACTTTGGTTATCGACGGCGAGGTCTACAAACTAAGCCTGCTGCCCTCGGGCATCGTGCGCAAGGGCAAGCTGTCGATCATCGGCAATGGCGTGGTGGTTGACCCCTGGGCCCTGCTGGCGGAGATGGCGCGTTTGCGGGAACAGGGAGTGGAGATTACACCCAGTTCGCTGCGCCTTGCCTTCAATGCGCCGTTGATTCTGCCTTTGCACAGCGAACTGGATGCCATCCGCGAAGATGCCAATACCGGTCGCCGCATCGGCACCACGCGCCGCGGCATCGGCCCCGCCTATGAGGACAAGGTCGGCCGCCGGGCCATTCGGGTCTGCGATCTATCCGATCACGACGGCCTGCCGGAAAAGGTCCGTCTGTTGTTGCTGCATCATAACGCCTTGCGCCGTGGTCTGGGCCATGACGAGGTTGATGCCCCTGCCTTGGTGGCAACCTTGCGCGAAGTCGCGCCAAAGATCCTGCCCTTCGCCTCCAACGTCTGGCGTGATCTGGACGAAGCGCGCCGGGCTGGCCACCGCATCCTGTTCGAGGGCGCGCAGGCGGCCATGCTGGATGTCGACCACGGTACCTATCCTTATGTGACCTCGTCCAACACCCTGGCCGGTCAGGTGGGGGCGGGCGCCGGGATCGGCGTTGATGCCATTAACTATGTGCTGGGCATTACCAAGGCCTATACCACCCGTGTGGGCGAGGGACCGTTTCCCACTGAATTGCTGGACGATGTGGGGCGGGGCCTGGGTGAGCGGGGCAAGGAATTCGGCACGGTGACGGCGCGCCCGCGCCGCTGCGGCTGGTTTGATGCGGTGATGGTGCGTCAGGCAATCAAGGTCGGGGGCATCACCGGCATTGCCCTCACCAAACTGGATGTGCTGGACGGCATGTCTGAAATAAAAGTCTGTACCCGCTATCGGATCGATGGCATGGAGGTCGACTATCTACCGGCGGAGATGAGCCGCCAGGCTCGCATAGAACCGGTCTATGAAGTCTTCGAGGGTTGGTCGGAAAGCACTCAGGGCGCGCGCAGTTGGGCCGATCTGCCGGCCACGGCGATCAAATACATCGTCCGCATTGAAGAACTGATTGGCGCCCCGGCTGCCCTGCTGTCCACCAGCCCGGAACGGGAAGACACCATCCTGGTTAAAGACCCTTTCGCGGACTAGCCGGGAAACGCCTTGGAGGCGACAATGTGTCAGGCGCGGTCCTTGGCTGCTTTTTGATCCAATTGCCCGGTGTTGTCTGCCTGTTTCGCCAAGATCAGACGTACTTCACGCCAAACACTTAGGCCGTAATTGTCACCGTCATCCTGTGCCTTGAGGATGCGGGCTAGCACCATACGCCGGGCATCCTCTGGTCCATGCGCCTCGATCAGCCATTTGGCGATCTTATTGGGATCGTCTTTCATGCTCAGTGACTGGAAATTCGACAGCATGAACGTAGAGCCTCCCCAGCACCGCGGTTACAGGTCGTCATTTTGGTCCGGTGGATGATCATTCTCAACCCAGCAACAATGGGTCTTCAAGGCTGATGGTAGGACGCGTGGTCCCTGGTGATGCGGTGGGTTTGACGTTTGAATCCGGATTTGGTTTTGGATTAGCTTTCCCATGCACAACAGCATAATGCTCTTCGCACCACGAAGAATTGTGCTCGACCAGCGTTTTGCCACAATAGGTCCAGCCGCTTTCACCAGGGTGGCCGGTAATGAATTTGCAGCCCCGAGCCGGAATAATGATTGGTTCTTTACCCGATAACACTGATTTCTCCCTCATACGTCTTCTTGTTGTCTAGATTACAATACCATAATGCCAGGCCGGTAACAAAATCGTCATCAAATTCGAGTGTTTGATGTCGCAAGCCGATTGCACTGGCCAAAGGATTAAAGAGGCAGTATGGCAAATTTGTGACGGTTCGTGCTGCCGCCGCCAAGACGGGAAGAACTCGGATTTTCAGCCCAATAGTCACCCGCCAATTGATCCTGATCATTATCTTCTGCCGGCGCGGCGCAATGACCTGTGCCTCAATGGCTTCAGACGTCCGGGCCGAGCTGTTCAGGGGCCGGGACGAGCGGTCTTATAACCCGCTCAGACCTTCTTCTCGATAGGGTAAGCGCCACTTGTAAACGGTCCGCACGTTGACGCCCATGGCGCAAGCGAGGTCTTCAGGGTGTTCGCCACGTTCAAGCCGCTGGATCAATAGCTCTCGACCTTTCGGTGTCAGGCGGGCATTCTTGTGCAGGTTCATTCGGTTCTCTCCCTGCGGCTTCTGTCTTGGCGAACATCAGATTTTCAGAAGAGGATCGAATGAACAACCTCGTGAGAGGTCACAACCAGAGCAATTTTCAATTAACCGGAGTCGCAATCGCGACTAAAGTAATTGGTTCAATTGCTCTCATCTTAAGGAGTCCGGGCATGTTTTATGGAAACATGCTCTAAGCGCGAATGCAGTGGAGGATCGCGATGCCAGAATTTCCAGCTATCGGCCTGTCGACGAGGCCGCGCACTGACGCAGCCTGCGGCGGGCCAGGGGCTCGCCGAAAGCGCGGCGTGGCGGCATAGACGGCCATGTCCGACAGCGAAAAACCAACCTATCGTTTGCTGACCGGGGTCGACGACCACGCCTTCTGCCTGCGCGTTTCCGAAGCCCTGGCCGAAGGCTATATACTCTACGGTTCGCCCGCCTGCGCCTATGATCCCGAGCAGGGCCGCATGCTGGTGGCCCAGGCCGTTATCCGTCCTCACGTCCAGCCCTGAGGCGTCATCTACAAAAAACTATAGGGATCCACGTCAATCGCCACGCGGACCTGCTGGGGGTGGTCCACCTGCTCGACCCAGGCTCTGGCCAAGGTGGAGGCATTGACCCCGCGCGGGGTTTTCAATAACAGGCGTTGGCGGAAGCGGCCGCGCAACAGGCTAAAAGGCGCGGGCGCGGG
Source organism: Pseudomonadota bacterium (assembly GCA_027623205.1). Classification (GTDB taxonomy): domain Bacteria; phylum Pseudomonadota; class Alphaproteobacteria. The sequence goes on from JAQBYC010000120.1 coordinate 13,628, forward strand.
ACCCAGGACTTCCACCTCCTCGAACCGCGGCGCGGCGCGGCCCAGATCGCGGGCGGTCCGGATCACCTGGCCTTCGTTCCCGCCGGAAATGATCAGGGCGACCAGACGGCCAAAGGGCGGCAGTCCCTGGATCCGGCGGGCCTCCATCTCCTGCGCCATGAAGCGGTCCCGGTGGCCGGAAACCAGGGCCTTCATTACCGGGTGTTCGGGCATGTAGGTCTGTAACAGGGCCCGGCCCGGACGTTGCGCCCGCCCGGAGCGGCCCGCCACCTGATGCAGCATTTGATAGGTCCGCTCCGCCGCCCGCAGATCGCCGCCCTGTAATCCCAGATCGGCATCGATCACGCCGACCAGGGTCAGCATGGGAAAGTGATGCCCCTTGGCGACAATCTGGGTGCCGATGATCAAAGAGAACTCACCCGCCGCAATCTGCCTGATCGCCTCGGCCGCCGCTTCCGGGCCGCGCACGGTGTCGGAGGCGATCAGCATGCGGGGCACATCGGGAAACAGTTTGTCCACTTCTTCGCCCAGCCTTTCGACACCGGGGCCACAAGCAACGAGGCTGCCTTCGGCGGCGCATTCCGGGCAAGCTTCGGGCTGGCGCAGGTTGAAGCCGCAATGGTGACATTGCAGGCGGCCATGAAAGCGATGTTCCACCAGCCAGGCGGTGCAATTGGGGCATTGCAGGCGGTGGCCGCAGGCCCGGCACAGGGTCAACGGGGCATAGCCGCGCCGGTTCAGGAACAGCAAAACCTGTTCGCCTGCCGCCAACGTTTCCTGCATGGCCGTAACAAGGGTAGGTGACAGCCATTGCGCGCCCGTTGGCGCCGCGCCGCGCATATCAACGGCTTCGATATGCGGCAGTTCGGCGCTGCCGATGCGGTTCGGCAGATGCAGGCTGCCATAGCGGCCCATCTCTACATTGACCAGGCTTTCCAGGCTGGGGGTGGCGGATACCAGGACGATGGGAATGTTTCCCAGCGAGGCCCGCAACACCGCCATGTCCCGGGCGTGGTAGATCACCCCGTCTTCCTGTTTGAAGGCGCTGTCATGCTCCTCGTCCACCACGATCAAGCCCAGATCCGTATAGGGTAAAAACAACGCCGAACGGGCGCCGACCACCACCCTGGCCCGACCCTCGGCCACGGCCCGCCAGGTCAGCCGGCGCCGCGCCGTGCCCAGATCCGAATGCCAGGACAAGGGCGCGGCGCCAAAGCGCTTCTCGAAGCGCTCCAACCATTGCGCGGTCAGTCCAATTTCAGGCACCAGAACCAGAACCTGGCGACCCAGGGCCAAGGCGGCGGCGACCGCCTCCAGATAGACCTCGGTCTTGCCGGCGCCGGTTACGCCGTCCAGCAGCGTGCTGGAGTACCCCCCCGTCTCGACCTTGCCGCGCAGGGCCGAGGCGGCTTCCCGCTGATCGTCGTTCAAGGTCTCGCCCGACAGTCGCCAATCGGGCTCCGGCACACTCATTTCGGCGGGCAGTTGCACCTCACGCAAGGTGCCTTGTTGCACCAGGCCCCGGACCACCCCGCCACTGACCGCCGCCAGTTCCGCGATGGCCGGGCCGGGCAGCGAGATACCGTCGGCCAGAACATCCATGACCCGTTGCCGTGCCCCGGTCATCCGGCTCGGCGGCGGGCCGGCCAGGCAGTAGGCCAGGCGGGGGCGGGGGAGCTCCAACGCGGCCGGTACCGACATGTTCATGCGCAGCACCGCACCTGGAGAGGCGCAGGTATAGTCCGCCAGCCGTTCGACGAAGAGGCGGG
>JAQBYC010000121.1 GCA_027623205.1 Pseudomonadota bacterium
TTCGAGGCCATGATTTATCTATGCTCGGCCATCATAAATGCCCGATGAATCTCAACAGACCCTAGAGCAATTTTCAATGAATTGGAGTCGCAAACGCGGCTTGAAGCAGTTGGTTCAGTTGCTCTATTCTTGTGGTTCCGCGCACATTTGATCCCAATGTGCCTTGGCAGTGTCAAAACGTCAGCGCGAACAGCCTCGAATGACCCAACCAGAGCTTGTCAGAATTGGGCCGGAAGAGCGGCAGGCCGGGCAATTCCAGGCAAACCGGAAATACCTTAGCCCAGGCCAAAACCTTTGAACTTGTTTCGGAACTTGGCAACGCGGCCAGTATCCAGCAAACGTTGCGGGCCGCCGGTCCAAGCGGGGTGCGTGCTTGGGTCGATATCCAGCCGCAAGACGGCGCCCGGTTCGCCATAGGTGGAACGCGTCTTAAATTCCTCGCCGTCGGTCAGAACCACGGTAATTTCATGATAGTCGGGGTGGATATCTTTTTTCATCTGGCTGCTCCGTGAATTGCCGTGGGTGTATAGCCAAAGCAAAGGCTCGACGCAAGCGTCAGCTTGTTGCACCACTTGTTGTGCCGGTTGAACACAATTGCTATACCCCAGCCGCATCAGAGCGTTGCCGTGCATAGGCTGCGTATATCGCATTGGCGCCATGCGCGAGCGTCAAACTAAAAAAAGTGGCAAAGCGAAGGATTTTGCGGATTGCGTAACACCGGCCCCGACAGCGAGCGCAACGAACGTCGTAGCGTCGGCCACCTGGGCCGAATCCTACCTTTCGTCGCGCCTTATAAATTGATGGTTGCGGGCGCCGGCGTGGCGCTGGTGGCTGCGGCCGGCTCGGTCCTTGCCATTGGCCAGGCCATCCGCCGCGTTATCGACCATGGCTTTACCGGCGAAGAGGTTCTGATCGATCAGTATTTTCTCGCCCTGTTAGGTATTGTGGCCGTATTGGCGGCCGCGACCTTTGCGCGATATTATCTGGTGACCTGGTTGGGCGAACGCATCATCGCCGATATCCGCACCGCCGTGTATAACCATATCATTGGTTTGAGCCCGGCATTTTTTGAAACCATGCGCACGGGGGAAGTCCTCTCGCGGCTGACCGCCGATACCACCTTGATACAGACGGTCATTGGCGCCACCGCCTCGGTTGCCCTGCGCAATATTTTGATGTTCTTGGGTGGCAGTGTGCTGTTGGTGATTTCCTCCGCCAAGCTGACCGGCCTGGTCTTTGTCATGTTGCCGGTGGTCATTCTGCCGATCATGATTTTTGGCCGGCGCGTGCGGCGCTTGTCCCGCGACAGCCAGGACCGGGTCGCGGATATCTCCAGCTATGCCGAGGAAAGCATCGCCGCTATTCAGGTGGTGCAGGCCTTTTGCCACGAGGCGATCGATCGCCTGCGTTTTGGCAAGGTCACGGATCAGGCATTCGATGTGGCCGTAAAGCGGACCCGGGCCAGGGCCTGGTTGACCGCCCTCGTCATGCTGTTGATCTTTGGCGCGGTTGATGCGGTGGTATGGATCGGCGCCAAGGATGTGGTCACGGGCGCGATGAGCGGCGGCGAGTTGGCCGCCTTTGTCTTTTACGCCATCGTCGTGGCCGGCGCCTTGGGCTCCCTGTCGGAAGTCTATGGCGATATGCAGCGCGCCGCCGGCGCCGCGGAACGCCTGATGGAGCTGCTGGAGGTTGCGCCGGGCATCACCGTGGCGCCTCGGCCGACGTTGTTACCAGCGATGGGGGCGGAAGGCGGCGGCGGCGCCATAAGTTTTCGCGATGTTACGTTTCGTTATCCGTCCCGTCCCGACCTGCCCGCCTTGCGGAAATTTTGTCTGGATGTGACTCCCGGGGAAACCGTGGCCCTGGTGGGACCGTCGGGCGCCGGCAAAACCACGGTCTTTCAATTGCTGTTACGCTTTTATGACCCGCAGGCGGGACAGGTAATATTGGACGGGGTTGATCTGCGTCAGGCCGATCCGTCGTCGGCGCGGGCCCGTATTGGCCTGGTGCCACAGGATCCGGTGATATTTGCCGCCAATGCACGGGAGAATATAATCTATGCCCGGCCCGATGCCAGCGAAACGGAGCTTCTCGCCGCTGCTGATGCCGCGAATGTCACGGCCTTCATCCAAGAGCTGCCGGATGGTTTCGATACTTTTTTGGGTCAACGTGGTGTGCGCTTGTCGGGTGGTCAGCGCCAACGGCTCTCCCTGGCGCGTGCCATCCTGGCCAACGCCCCCATTCTGCTGCTTGACGAGGCGACATCATCATTGGATGCCGAGTCCGAACGAGCCGTACAGAGCGCCCTGGAAATCCTGATGGCCGATAGAACCACGATCGTCATCGCCCATCGCCTGGCAACGGTGCTGAAAGCCGATCGCATCGTCGTAATGGACCAGGGCACGGTGGTGGAAATGGGCCGCCATGAAGAACTGGTCGAACGGGGCGGCCTGTACGCACGCTTTGCCGCCCTGCAGTTCGATACCCAATAGACGTTTTCGATTTTTGTCGCGTAATACCAACCCGCGCTGATAGGAACCCATGGAGACGCCTTGCGGGGGCTTTCGGATGGCGTCAATGCTGGGTCAGTTTGAATTCAATGCGGCGGTTGCGGCGGTTGGCGATTTCACCGGACCGCGGATCAATGGGTTGGAACTCGCCGAAGCCGGCGGCTGCCAGGCGTTCCGGGGCGACCCCCTGTTCCACCATATATTTCACCACCGCAATAGCCCTTGCCGATGACAATTCCCAGTTCGAGGGGAATGCCGCCGTGGCGATTGGCACGGCGTCCGTATGGCCGTCGACCCGCAGGACCCAATTGATCTCGGGCGGAATTTGCCGGGAAATTTCAACCAGCGTTGCCGCGATCTGGGCGATCTGGCCTTGACCTTCAAGCGCCAATAGAGCCGAACCGGAAGCGAACAGCACTTCGGATTGAAAGACAAAACGGTCACCCACGATGCGAATACCGCGCCGCTCTCCCAAAACTTCGCGCAGTCTGCCAAAAAATTCCGAGCGATAGCGGGTCAGTTCCTGCACCTTGCTCGCCAGGGCGCGATTCAGGCGGCGGCCAAGATCGGTAATCGTCGCCTCATTCTCCTGATCCTTGGCCTCGGAGGCTTCCAGCGTGGTATTCAGGCGTTGAATTTCCCGGCGCAAGGCGGCGATCTGTTGGTTCAGAAGATCCACCCGTGATTTCTGATCCTTGCTTAGGGCTTGTTCCGCCTTGTAGTCCTCATCCAATTTCGTATAGAGGTCGAGCAGTTCGGACAGACGGATTTTTCGCTCCTCGATCTCCCGCTGCGCCAGCAATGTGCGTTCCTGTTCGTTGGCCAACTCGGCCTGCAGTGCCTTGGTACGGTCCCGCAGAGCGCCCAGTTCAGCCTCGCGGGATTGCAGGTTTTGGGAAAGATTGCCGATCTGGGCTTCCAGTACGCCGCGCAATTTACGCAAAGCCTCCACATCCCGGCGCAGACTTTCCAATTCCAGCAAGTGGCGCTGGCTCGCCTCCTGGCTGACCTGTTCCCGCGCCTGCGCCGCGGCAAGAGCCTCTTCCGCCTGTTCCGCCCGGTTCCCGGTTTGACGCAATCGCACCTGCAATTGATCGCGCTCCGCCACCGTGGTCTGCAGCGAGGACGATAATTGCGCAATATTCAGCCGCAGGTCCACATTTGCCTGGCGCTCCAGGTCCAGTAAATCGGCCAATTGATTGACCTGCCGGTTCAACCGGTCCAGCGCCTCGTCCTTGCCGGAAATCGCCTGGGTTAGCAATACCTGGGCCAAGACGAAAACCACCAGCAAAAAGATAATAACCAGCAACAGCGTGGCCAAGGCATCAACGAAGCCGGGCCAGATATTGGCCGCGCCAGCAGTATTATTGCGTCGTCGGGCCATGGCGGATTTCAGAGCGTTTCGATATTCATCGGTCGTCCGCAAGAGCGGCGATCGTGCGGGCCAACAACTTGATCTCGCTGCGTAATTCCGCAACCGTCTGATTACGGCCCGCGCTCATTTCTTCCAGCAGACGCATGACATAGACATCCAAGTTTCGCAAATGAGACCGGCTCGCTTCATCAAGGCCCAGTTCCTGCCCCTCCAGATGGCTGTTCAGGCTTTGCAGGACCGGACGGATTTCCATCTGGCTTTCCGCCAGCTTGACCATCAAGCCCTGTTCCGCCTTCATCTGATCGGTCAGAATCGATAATTTATCCGCCAGGGCCATCAAGGTATTTTGCGCCGAGCCTCGACCGTCTTCCGAGCGGGCGATGGTGCGTTGCAGGCTTTCCAGGCTATCGGCCGTCTGCTCCAACAACGCCTGAACGTATGCCGGCACCGATTGATCCCCCTCCCCAAAACCGGCGCCTCTGGATAGGCGGGTGTAGCTGGACAGCCATTCTTCCAGGTCATTGTAGAAACGGTTCTGCGCATGGCCGGCCTGCAATTCCAGAAAACCAAGGACAAGGCTGCCGGCCAGACCGAACAGAGAGGATGAAAAGGCAATCGACATGCCGTTCAACGGCGATTGCAGACCTTCCTTCAATTCCGAAAACACGCCGGCGAAATCACCCGCCGCGATGGAAAGACTGCCGATGGTCTTGCCCACCGCACCGACCGTCTCCAACAAGCCCCAGAAGGTGCCAAGCAGGCCCAGGAAGATCAGCAGACCGATCAGATAGCGCGACATATCCCGGCTTTCCTCCAACCGGGAATGAATGGAATCCAGCATCGAGCGCATGGATAATGCCGACAGGGACATCCGCCCGCTGGTGCGTTCCCCCAACATGGTCGCCATGGGTGCCAATAGGGTTGGTTCCCGTTGCACCGACAATCCAGGATCCGAGCGGCGAAAGGTCTCGACCCACTCCACTTCCGGCCGCAGCATCAGCACCTGTCGAAAGGCATAGGCAATCCCGAAGACCAGGGTCGCGAGGATCAGTCCGTTCAGGACGATATTGGCCTGGAACGCGCGCAGCAGAGGCAGATAGAGCAACACAGCGGCCCCGGCGACCAGCACCAGGAATATCGCCATACGAACCAAATAGCGATCAGGCCGGGTCATGACGCCACCCTGTCCGCTGCCACGCAGTCCCCAATTCCGCCCATATCATTCGACACTCCCGTTGCCGCTCAATTCAGCTTCCGGCCTTGATGCGGCGGAAGGCAACACCCGCTCCCTGGTGGTCCGTCCGGGAAATTCATAACATGAACATCCCGGCTAAGCAGCAGGCCACTAACTATTTGAATCTAGTATGATTCAGATCCCGAAATTAGGTGCATGCAATATGCTGAACATCAGAAAAATCATGCTAGGGCGCGAGCAAAACAATATCCACACGGTCCGGCGCGCCGCCATCGCGGGCAATGCCCAGGGCGCGCACGTCGATGCGCGTACTGCGCAGGCCGTTCTCAATCAGAAATGAACGCACGGCCAGAGCCCGGGACAGCGATAGCCGCCGCGCCTTGGAGGTATCGTCCCCCTTACCTGCCGCGTAAGCCTTCAATTGCAGACGCGCCCCGGTCGGCGCCACCTTGTCAGCCATGGCCTTCAAGCGGTCTTCATCGTCATCGGTCAAAACAGAACTGTCGGCCCGAAAGCGCAGTTGCAGCGTCTTGTCGTCTGCCGGCGCAAGGGCGGCCACACGTTGCCGATCTTTCGTCGCACCAGCCCCGGCGCTGGGGACCGTGGTAGCACTGGGGATTGTGGCGGCAGGGGCGGCTTTGTCGGCTTTTCGAATGACGGTTGGCGGTGGCGGCGGCGGCGGTGGCGGCGGGGCCGCCAAGGTTTCCGTCTCGGGCGTCTGCCGCACGGGTGTTTCAAGGCTAGGAGCCTTGGGCAGGGCTGCCATGGAGCTGGGCGCCTTAGGCGGAACGGCCGTGCGCACCGGGACACGCGCCACCGGCAACTCTGCCTCAGGTGCCTTTGCCGCAGGCGCCGGAACGGACGGCGCCTGGATCGACGGTGGCGGTGGCGTAAGACGCGCCAACTGCGCGGGTGCCTGTTTCGCGGCCGCCGGTTTTGCCGGTGCCGGCGGGGGGGGCGTAGGCGGTGGCGCGGATGACCCCGATGGGTGCGCGGGCATCGCCTGGGTCACCGTTGGCGATGGCAGCGCGGGCATTTTGGCGGCCGGACGCGATAGTGCGGTTACGGCGGCTGCCGGCATCATGGCCTGCGAAGGCGCGGCGGGCGGCGCTTTGAGGGTAAATTGCCGCGCCGGCGGGGTCAGACGTAAATTTGGAATTCGCAGCATGCGGCCACCCGATTGGCCGGCCAAATCAGGCTGCAGAAACGGAATGGGCGCGACGGCAGATTGATCGACACCGCCATAAATGGCACTGAGATTGATCGTCACTCCGGGGACGCCCTGGCCCCCGATAAAAACCGTTTGTTGCGCCGGCGCCGATTGAGCGCCCAATACGACCATGGACAGCACCAAAATTGGCAGCCGTCGGCAAGACATCAGGAAATTGCGCAAAAATTCAACGTGGCTGCGGCGAGGTCCACTAAGTGGTCCGTGGATCGGCTCAAGGTTTGCTTTCATGGGGCTTTCGGGCATGGAGCTTTCGGGCATGGAGCTTTCGGGCATGGAGCTTTCGGGCATGGAGCTTTCGGGCATGGGGCTTTCGCGGCTGCGTCTCGCGGCTAAAAAAATTTCGCACCAAACCATATGGCAGCACGGTTTGGGGCCGGTTCGAGGCGGCTCCGCCTCTCCTTACTTTAACCCGGCACGATAGACCAGAGTGCTTGTCCGGGCAATGGTTTAGCGCAGTCTCCTCACCAGCGCGGCAGGTCTTTGCCCGGCGCACCTATTTAGACCGCGCAATCTTGGCAAAAATATGGCTGCATCAGGGACGTCGTCGCTTTTCAAAAAACGCCGGGCGGCTGCCTAACCAGGCTCGCTTGCGGCTACTGCGCACGGCGGGATTGACGAATCAGGCGGAGCAGGCGGCTGTGGATCGCCTCGTTCGCGACTAGAACATCGCCAGCGTACAAGGGATTGGAACCGCCATCGGTGCGGCTGACCATGGCGCCGGCTTCCCGCGCCAGCAGCAATCCGGCGGCAATATCCCAAGGTGCCAGGCCAGTCTCCCAAAAGCCATCAAAACGTCCCGCCGCCACATAAGCCAGATCCAGCGCGGCCGAGCCCATGCGTCTGATGCCAGCGCATTCGGCCATCACCGCGCCCAGTTCCGCCAAATAGCCGGAAGCGTCCGGGTGGCCTATATGCGGAATGCCAGTACCGATCACCGCATCGCCCATGTGCCGGCGGGCGGCAACCCGCAGGCGGCGGTCATTCAGATAGGCGCCCTGGCCCTTCTCCGCCCAGAACATTTCATCCGAGACCGGCGCATAAACCAGCCCTGCCGTCACTTCGCCGGCCTCTTCCAGGGCAATGGAGATACTGAACATCGGGATGCCATGCATGAAATTCGTGGTGCCGTCGATGGGATCGATGATCCAACGCCGGGTCTCGTCCTCGCCCACGACATCTTTGCCTTCTTCCGTCAGAAACCCAAAACTGGGGCGCGCCTGTTGCAGGGCGTCCCGTAGTTTTTCGTCAGTGCGCACATCCGCGGCGGTAACAAAATCCCCGGGTCCCTTGCGCGAGACCTGCAGATTCTCCACTTCACCGAAATCGCGCACCAGGCGACGCGACGCCTTACGCGCGGCCAGCTGCATTACATTCATGACGGGGGAAGTCCTGGACATCTATGCAGTCCTATCGGCACTAAAAAAATTCAAAATAAGCAGCCCTTGCCGGTGAGATTTTCAATGGGTTCTGGCGCCATGCTTCAAAGACAGGTTGAGGCCGCGCCTGCATCCGATCAATTGTCGGCCCGTTTCACGTAGGCGCCGTCTTCGGTACTAACGACGATCTTGTCGCCGATCCCAATAAACGGTGGTACGGAAGAGCGGATCGCATTTTCCAGCACGGCCGGTTTATAGGACGCGGCGGCAGTCTGGCCCTTTAACACCGGTTCGGTTTCGATCACTTCCAGGATCACCTGCTCGGGCAGCGAGACGCCGAGCACGGCGTCGTCGTGGCTTTCAATGGTCACCGCCATGCCATCCTGCAAATAGGCGGCCTGTTCGCCCAGTTGCGCCGCGCTCAATTCCACCTGTTCATAGGTCTCGATATCCATAAAGGTATAGCTGTCGCCGTCACCGAACAGGAACTGATAATCCTTTTGATCCAGGCGCACCCGTTCGACATTCTCCGATGCCCGAAAACGCTCGTTTAGTTTGCTGCCGTCGCGCAGGTTTCGCAACTCAACCTGCAGATAGGCCCCGCCCTTGCCCGGTTGGGTATGGGCGATTTTCACGGCCCGCCACAAGCCGCCTTTATGTTCGACAACGTTGCCGGGCCGAATGGCGTTACCGTTAATTCTCATGGCATTATCCTTAGTAGGAAGCTCCGAGCCGCTTGCCGACCGATAGCGCGGAAAGGCGGCGGAACCTAACAGGGCAGCCGGCCGGAAGCAACGAAGAAGCTTTGTTGAAGCGGCGCCGCGCAAACGGGAAATATTTTTCGTTTTGCCAAGCTAAATCTGCTGGGCTAGGGTTTCGCCAACCGCAACGAAGATATCAGTGAAGAGATAGGGAACAGCAGATGGAAATTATCAGGCACAATCCGGGCCCCCGCATGAGCCAGGCAGTTGAACACAATGGCGTCGTCTATCTAGCGGGGCAGGTGGCCAACGACCAGAATGGCAGCATTGGCGAGCAGACCAGCCAGGTCCTGGCCAAGATCGATGCCTTGTTGGCGAAGACCGGCAGCGACAAATCGAAACTGCTTTGGGCCCAGCTTTGGGTCACGGATATGCGCAACTTCGCTGCCATGAACGAAGTTTGGGATGCCTGGATCGATCCCGGCAATCCGCCTGTTCGCGCCGGCCTCTGCAGCGCCCTGGCGGCGCCTGGCTATCTGGTTGAAATCATGGTTATGGCCGCCAAATAATTCCACCTGGACAGCACACGGATAGATTTGCCCCCTGGCCGCGCGGCATCGCCGGCCAGAGCGCATTTGATCCGAATGCGCTCAGACTCTATTGAGGCAGGAGCAATTGAATCAATCACTTGCGTCGCGCTTGCGACGCCAATTGATTGAAAATTGCTCTCGGTAACGGGAGAATTGTGACATGAGCCGACCAAGCAAGGCGTATATCGCCGGGGCATATGAACATCCTACCCGGCACGCCGTGGATATATCCGTGGCGCAACTGCATGCGGATGTCGCAAAGGGCGCCCTGGCCGACGCCGGTCTGACCAAGGACGACGTGGACGGCTATTTTTGCGCCGGTGACGCGCCGGGCCTGGGCGGTTTGTCCATGGCGGAATATATGGGCTTGAAGCTTCGCTATACCGACACCACCGAGACCGGCGGCTCGTCATACGTCATCCATCTGGGTCACGCGGCCGAAGCGATCGCCGCCGGCAAGTGTTCCGTCGCCCTGATCACCCTGGCGGGGCGGCCCAAAATGGCCAGTGCTGGCGCCACGCGAAACTATGGCGATGACACCCCCGACGGCGGCTTCGAGGTGCCTTTCAGCCCAACCATTGTAAATAATTACGCCATGGCCGCCATGCGCCATTGTCACGAATTCGGCACCACATCGGAACAATTGGCCTGGGTGAAAGTGGCTGCCTCGCAGCATGCCCAGCATAACAAGCATGCGGTGCGCCAGGAAGTTGTCACGGTCGAAGACGTGCTGCATTCCCCCATGATCGCCGACCCCCTGCATCGCCTGGATTGCTGTGTGATCAGCGACGGCGGCGGCGCCCTGGTCGTGGTCAGTCCGGAAATCGCCAAATCCCTGGGCGACCGCGGCGTCAAGCTGCTGGGCCAGGGCGAGGCGGTCAAGCATCTGAACGGCGGCAAGATCGACCTGACCTACACCGGCGCGGTCTTTTCAGGCCCCAAGGCGTTCGAAGAGGCGAACCTGACTCCCGCCGACATGGACTGCGCCATGATCTATGACAGCTTTACCATCACGGTATTGATGACCCTGGAGGACCTGGGTTTTTGCGAGAAGGGCCAGGGCGGCCGCTTTGTCGCCGATGGCAACCTGATCTCGGGCGTCGGCAAGCTGCCCTTCAACACCGATGGCGGTGGCCTGTGCAACAACCATCCCACCAACCGGGGCGGCATGACCAAGGTAATCGAGGCCGTGCGGCAATTGCGCGGCGAGGCGCATCCGAAAGTGCAGGTGCCCGATTGCACCTTGGCCCTGGCCCACGGCACGGGCGGTCAGATTGGCACCCGCATGGGCAGCGCCACCGTAATTCTGGGAAGGAACGACGCATGAGCCAGAGCGAACGAAGCTATCCGCAACCACCCGTGACAGTAGAAACCCAGCCGTTCTGGGATGGCGCCGCAGCGGGCAAATTGCTGCTGAAGCGCTGCCGGGACTGCGGCGAAACTCATTATTATCCACGCGCCCTGTGCCCGTTCTGTTTCAGCGGCGAAACGGAATGGTACGAGGCATCGGGCCAGGGCCGCATCTACACCTATTCCGTTATGCGCCGGGTGCCCGCCCCCTACGTCATCGCCTTTGTTACCTTGGCCGAGGGCGTGAGCATGATGACCAATATCGTCGATTGCGATCCGGACACCGTAGCCATTGGCCAGGACGTGCAGCTGACCTTTCGCGAAACCGAAGGCGGCTATGCCCTGCCGGTTTTCGCCCCGGTGACAGCCTGACGAAATTCTCAACCAGCAGCTGGAATTTGCTATAATCTGCCGCAACCTCGGGTCATGGGGGATAAAACGATGAGTGCGGCGCAGGGTCCGTGGCCATTGAAAAAGGCGTGCGCGACAATGAGGGGCGCGGCGTTGTCTTTTACGCTGCCGCTGGCAGCCGGCGTGATGGCCGCCCTGTTTGCGGCCAACCCGGTGTCCGCCACGCCGCAGATGCTGGTGCTGCTGGAAAGCGACGGCGCTCTGCCACTGCAGTGCCAGGGTGCGCGATGCGTGGCGGAACTGGCAACCATGTGCCTGCAGCCGAAACGCCGGATGCCGGAAGCCGGGCGCCCGTATCGCGCCATGGATGTGGCCGCGATCACCGTGACCGGCCTGGACCAGCAGGGCCAGAGGGTGCAACGGCCGCTGCCCGACGCGGCGCGGGTAACCGCACTGCGCGGCCACGTCGCCGTACGTCTGGAAATCTCGGCCACCTGGCTGCGGCGGAATTTCGCCGCCGTCCAGGGTGTCGCCGTGACCGCCGGCGCGGTGCTCGCCCCCCTCCCCGTGGCCGGCGATACCTGGCCCATGACCAGGGCGGAGGTCGTGTTGGCAAAGGATCGCGCCGGGTCCGTGGCCAGGGACGCCTTTGCCGCCAATCCCGGCTTTGTCCTGACGGCGCGGGTCAGCAATTACCTGATCAACGCCCTGCCTGCCGGGGCAGCGGTGCAACGGGAGGCCCTGGAAACCGCCCGGCAACATGCCCGGGGCGAAACACCGGCCAGCGCCGGACAGCTCGCGACCACGCGCTTCCAGGTGGATTATTGTCAACACAGCGCCAAGAACGGTCTGGCGGCCAGCCTGCGGAGTTGTCTGCAAGGGCGCCAGGACCGCGCCTTGGAACACCTGCACCAGAACTACATCGACGCCCTGGGGACCGGCAGCTGACGCGGCGGTTCGCTACGACCGAGAGCAATTGAACCAGTTATTTAGAGCGTGTCGCGAGAGCAACTCCGGCTAATTGAATATTGCGCTAGCGGAGATGGGCGTACATCTCGGGCTCGGTCCAGTCCCATTCGCCGCCCGGGCGGCGCATGCTCAGGTCCAGGCAGGCGGTATGAAGTCTTTGAAAGTACAACGCCTCGACAGCATACCACCCGGTTTTCGGCGCCTTGATCTGAATGGCGCCTTTGGTCTGGCAGGTGTGCCGGCCATCGTGCTCGTACACCTTGATCCCGTTCATCAGCACCCGCAGGCCGTCGTTGGATTGGAATTCAAGCTCGTGAACGCCTTCTTCAAAACGCATGAAGCCTTTGATAAAGGCGGTCACCTCTTCGCGCGAGTCCGACGTCAGCACCTTCTGCCCCACCTCGGTGTCGCCATACATGAAACCCTTCAGCGGTTTGCCCGGTTTCGCGTAGCTGCGGTAGCCCGCCGCGACGTCAAGCCAGCGCACCTCGCCATAGGCATAACTGACGGCAAGGCCGGGCGCCAGCGCCGCCTGCGCCGGCTGCGGGCTGGCAGGTGTCAGCACGAACAGACTTTGCGCCCTTAAGGGCATCGCATGAAACATAAAGGCGATGACCAGTTGCAACAGGCCCACCCGCATCACCAAACCGATTTTGCCGCGCCCAAACATGCCTCAACTCCCCCAAAAATAGCCGCCGACCAGCCGGGATCGTGGCAAAATTTGCTTAACAAGGCAATAAGCTTGCTGGATTTGTGCCCAGACCCGCCCACTGCAGACTTGCGCCGCCGCCTGCTTTCCCATATATCCCGCAGCAGCGAAACATCATCCCCCGCGGCGCGGCGGCGCTGGTGTTTTCGGGCGCGTAGCTCAGATGGTTAGAGTGCCGTCTTGACATGGCGGAGGTCCCTGGTTCGATTCCAGGCGCGCCCACCATTCTCCCCGTATCAGATCGCCGCATGATGCTTTGGCCGCCCCGCCGACGGCGGCAGTGGCGTCGGCCTGTTGCCCAGGGTCCATGGACAGTTCGTCAATCGCGGAATCGATCAGGTCTGCCGCATAGGCAACATAGGGACGATCGATGCCGCGAAATAAAACTCGAAGGGCATCTAAATTCTGGTCCGGGGCAGGTTGCGACTTCTGATCTTTACATAACTGAGATTATGGAGCGGCCAAGCGGACGCATTGCGTCCTTTCGTGGGTAAAAAAAGGCTCACGCCTCAATGCGCGCAAAGACCTCCGTTATTTTGATCAGGATCAGGCTCGAAATTCGGAGGAAGTTAGGAACGTCCCTTACAAATTCGTCATCGCCCAACATCATGGCATCAAATTCCAGATCATCGAAAACCCGCCAGCGCGGTGTTTTGATTTTAGGCAGGCTTTGGGGTGGGATAGCCAAACAGCGCAAAGGGCGCTGGTGACTCCCGACCGTGTCGCCAGCCTGTCACAGTTTGTTGAGGCCACACTCGCTATCGGGGGCAGAGCGGAAATCGCCGGTCGAGGCCTTAAGCTCGAAGATTGCCAGGAGGCGACATTCCATGGTCGTGCTCCGCCCGTGGTTTCGCACGCTGGTTTTAAATTGCGGGCAACTGTGTTAGGTTCATACATTCTAGCCAGCACAATGAATATTCCTTGACCCGCTTTACACTTGTGTTCTGAAGCGTCGGTGTCGTGTTTCACGTGCCGCGTTCCTGGCTCAATCTTTTTTATTCTGCACAGGTTTTAAGTCGTGGCGTGCCTAAAGGCCGCCCAAAGGGGAACATATGTCAGTCGATACTACTTTTATGAGCATCAATGAAGTCAAAGCGGATATGGATCATATTTATAATCAGTCCGACCCAAGGGCTTATTTTCATGAGCTGAAAAAACTCGATTACGCAATACCCGATACCGCCAAACCCATCTTTCAGAAACTGATCGGCCACTTGCAGCAACGCCAGCACGACACGGTCCATGTTCTGGATTTGGGCTGTTCCTACGGCATCAACGCGGCAATCCTCAAGCACAACCTTTCAATGGATGAACTCTACGAACATTGGGGCCAGAAGAAAATGACGGACGCCACATCGGAGGAGATTATCGCGTACGACCAGCAGTTCTTTGCCGATATCGACGCCTCCGAGGAAATTGAGGTGATCGGGCTTGACCCGGCCGAGAATGCCATCACATTTGGTGTAGAGTCAGGTCTGCTGGACGAGGGCCTCGCCTTAAATCTCGAAACCGAACCGCTATCCGCACTAGCGACAGGAAAGCTGACGCCGGTCAATCTTGTGACATCTACCGGGTGCGTCGGCTATATGACCGAGAAGAGTTTCGACCGTTTGCTGCCTGCGGTAACCGAAGGCCACCAACCCTGGATTGCTAACTTCGTGCTGCGTCTGTTCCCGTTCGACGCCATCGCGAAGTCCCTGGACAAGTGGGGCTATGTAACTGAGAAGCTCGAAGGCCAAACCTTCTTTCAGCGCGAGTTCGCCTCAGATGATGAGCAGGAGCAAGTGCTCAAACAACTGCGCGACCAGGGTGTCAACCCGAGTGGCCTGGAGGCCGAGGGCCATTTTCTCGCCGAGTTCCATCTATCCCGCCCGATGAAGGATGCAGCAGAAGTACCGATCGAGCGCTTGCTTCAAGCTTGAATAGGGCGTCCGAAAACCTCCACATTACCGGAAATACAGCGGCGACCTGGAAAGCCACGCAGCCGCCGTCGACACGATGCGGAAGCATAAGAATTATTTTGTCCGAAGGCGCGGTTGCAGCATTCCGTCCCGCTTGAGTCCAGATCGTCATGACTGACGAAATTCGGTTATCGTTTTTGATCGACGACCCCAACGGGGTATCAAGCACTCAGTCTCGGCGCTACGTAAATTCGACCTGACAATGGTAGTGCCCTGTTTGTTTCTGCGATGCAAAACAATTTCCTGAGAACCGGTGGGAGAAATGTCCGAAAACCTCCACAAAAGAGTGCGTTAGGAATATCGGTCACCATGACCGGTTTGGGTTCAGGCTGTTCTCTAACTCGGGTATTGACGTCAAGCTCTCCGTGCTGCACCTGCCGGGTTCACTGTTCTCTCCGCAGTAGGGGCCATGCCCTCTGCATTATGGCGTTGGAAGACGTTGGCGGATCAATATGTGAATCGCGCTCGCTTCGATGAAGCCTTGCAAAGCCTGGAACGATCTCGCCGACGCCACGGTCCCGGCAGGGACATCACTTCCGCTCTCGCGGAACTCTTGGCGATTGTTCTTCTAAGCTGCCGCCTCCTTGCTTGACCAGATCAATTCAGTGCCATCACGCCACATGCGATGGAGGATGACCGCCAGCTTCCACGCCACGGCGATCTTAGCTTTCTTGAAGCCTATGCGTTTCCACAACCTGTGCCCCCAAACTTTCAGCTTGGACTATTTCGCCACCCGGGTCAGCAACACGCCGGCAGCCTCGAAGAGGTAGGTTCTGAGTAACTGATCGCCGCATTTGGAGATCCGCCCGCTCCAGTCAATTTCACCCGAAGTATAGCGACGCGGCGTCAGTCCGAGGTAAGCCACGGATCTGGTTCTCGAGATCGCGCTTGATCTTGACCAACAGGGCTCGGCTAGGGGTTCTCGAGATCATTGAGCAGTTCCTTGAAGCTCTCCTGTACCGCCTCGGCGCCGGTCTCGTTGGCGGTTACGATTTCC